>NZ_JBBMRJ010000023.1:0-99608 GCF_037993085.1 Pseudomonas sp. YNh
GACTCGAACCCCTGTTACCGCCGTGAAAGGGCGGTGTCCTAGGCCACTAGACGAAGGGGACACGCTGCTGGCATTACTGCCTGCTTTCACTCCCTGCCGCGTTTCGCTGTGTGCTTTACGCTGCAAGTGGCGCGCATTCTATGGATGGTTCGGGAAGGCGTCAACCCCTTTGTAGAAATTTATTTAAATCAATGACTTCCGGGTGGGTTGGGGTGCAGATGCGGGCCGGGTTGTCGATATAGAGAGAAGTCATCCTGCACAGGCCTGTCCGCGGCTAAAGCCGCTCCCAGGCCTGTGCAGTACCTGTGGGAGCGGGTTTAGCCGCGACGAGGCCGGCACAGGCATACAGCCGCTGTTCGCCCCTTGGCAAACTCACTACACTCAAAGCTGTAATTCTTCTTCAATGAGGCATTAACGGTGACACCACTTCTGATCACCCTGCTCATCGTGGCAGGCATCGCGTTGCTGATCGTGATCGGCTACCTAAACAATGTGGTCGAGAACGGCAAGATCGAACGCGTCCGGACGAGGGTCGAACTCGCCGACCGCCTGCGCCGCTGTGGCGAAATCACCGAGACCTTCCCCGGCCAGTTCATGACACCGGCCCTTAAACTGCTGCTGACCCGCCTGGAACTGAACCTTAATCAGCGCCAGCTGGCGGTGGACAAGCACAATGCCGAACTCAAGGCGCGCATCGCCGAGCTGGAAGGGCTGATCGCCCTGGGCGACAAGATACCGGTGAACAACCCGCCCAACCCGATCCACACCGAGGTCAAGGCCAAGGATGTGCGCTTCTTGCTGGAGGCCATGCACAACCAGGTAACCCGTGCGGCTCAGGAAGGCTTTTTACCTGCAGTCGAAGCCAAGCACTGGGTGAAGGAAATCCGCCACATCCTGGTATTGCTGCATATCGAGTTCTTCAACAACCTTGGCCAGCAGGCCCTGCAGAAGAACCAGCCGGGCCAGGCACGCCTGGCGTTCGAGCGCGGCGTGCAGTACCTGCGCAAGCAACCGGAGCCGAAGGTGTATGAAGAGCAGCTGACGTATCTGGAGAAGTTGCTGGCCCGTGCCAATGCCCAGGTGCTGGACCGCATGGCACCGGCGGAGGACGAGCACAACGAATTGACCGACGGGCTCAAGACCGACGAGGAAGAGACCTGGAAGAAGAAGGTGATTTACGACTGACGCTTGAACCTGTACTGGCCTCTTCGCGGCTAAAGCCGCTCCCACAGGGATCACACCAGGCCTGAGGGCGATGCAGTACCTGTGGGAGCGGCTTTAGCCGCGAAGAGGCCAGCGCAGGCGATGCAACACTTAGCAGTCGGTCAGCTCAAGGAAGACCGCCGCCAACCGCTCCAGCCCCACCTGGTCCACCTCGCTGAACCGCCCAACCTTCGGGCTATCCAGGTCCAGCACACCAACCAGCCTGCCCTCCTTTACCAACGGGATCACCAGCTCGCTGTTGGACGCACTGTCGCAGGCAATGTGCCCCGGGAACGCATGCACGTCCTCTACCCGCTGAGTCTGCCGCGTTGCCGCCGCTGCCCCGCACACGCCCCTGCTGAACGGAATGCGCACGCACGCCACCTGGCCCTGGAACGGGCCCAGCACCAGCTCTTCGTTGCGGTTAAGGTAGAACCCGGCCCAGTTCAGGTCGTCCACCTGGTTGTACAGAAACGCCGAAAACTGCGCGGCGTTGGCGATGAAATCACGCTCGTCGGCAAACAGCGCCTGCACTTGCGCCGCCAGCAGGTTGTAGCCGTCGAGGCCGGCGCCACTGGCATTGAGGTCGATCATTTACTTTTGCTCCAGCAATTGCAGCCCGACCCAGTAGCGGGCGAACTGATAGGCACAACGGCCATTACGGTTACCGCGGCCGGTGGCCCAGCGCACGGCGAGGATGTCGAGCTGTTCATCACGCTGCCAGACCAGGCCCGCAGGGCGCGCCAGTTGGCCGATCCAGTGCTCGACAACATTCAGGAAGTGGTCCTGGGTAAACGGGTAGAACGACAGCCACAGGCCAAAGCGGTCAGACAAGGCAATCTTGTCTTCCACCGCTTCGCTGGGGTGCAGCTCGCCGTCCACGCGCTTCCAGCTCTCGTTGTCGCTCTCCTTCTCGGGCACCAGGTGGCGACGGTTGGAGGTGGCGTACAGCAGCACGTTGTCCGGCGCCTGCTCCAGCGAACCATCCAGCACGCTCTTGAGCACCCGGTAGTCGCCCTCCCCGGCTTCGAACGACAGGTCGTCACAGAACAGGATGAAGCGTTGCGGCAGCTTCTGCAGCTGCTCAACCACCCGTGGCAGGTCGGCAAGGTGATCACGTTCGATTTCGATCAGGCGCAGGCCGGCGCCGGCATGTTCGGCGAGCAAGGCGCGCACCAGCGACGACTTGCCGGTACCGCGCGAGCCCCACAGCAACGCGTGGTTGGCTGGCAGGCCGTTGATGAACTGGTGGGTGTTGCGGCCCAGCTGGTCGCGCTGTTTGTCGACGCCGATCAGGTCGCTCAGGCGGATGTCCAGGCTGACTTCCAGCGGCAGCAGGTAGCCGCTGCGGCCATCGCGCTGCCAGCGGGCGGCCAGCGTGGTGCCCCAGTCGATGGTCGGGCGTTGTGCGGGCAACAAGGGTTCAAGGCGCGCCAGTACCGATTCGGCGCGGTCCAGAAAAGCAATCAAGCGAGCGTCCATGACGACTCCTAACAATTTCAGTTTTTTGGGGCCGCTGCGCGCCCCTTCGCGGGCTTGCCCGCTCCCACAGGGATTGCGCTCAGCCAGGGGCTACGCTGTACCTGTGGGAGCGGGCATGCCCGCGAAGGGGCGCAGCGCGGCCCCCGCTTGGCGATCAACTGAAATGAACAGACAGACCCGCCAGCAGCCGGGGCTATTCGGCTATGCTTGCGCAGCGCAAGGAACGGGAAACCGGCTCGGGACTCATGGATATCAAGTTCACCAATCGCCTGTCATACAAGCAAGCCCGGCTGACAGTCCTGGTCGGCTTCATCCTGGGAACATTGCTCAGTCTCATCCAGATCGGCATCGATTATGCCAGCGAAGACGCGTCCATCAACCGTGAAGTGAACGCGTTGCTGCAAATCAGCCACAACCCGGCCTCGCGCATCGCCTACAACATCGACTCGGAGCTGGCGCTGGAGCTGACCCGCGGCCTGTTGCAGTCGCCGGCCGTCATCCGTGCACGGCTGATCGACAACAACGAAACCGTGCTGGCCGATGTCGAGCGGCCCAGGCTGCAGGACCGCTACCGGCCGCTGAGCGACTTCCTGTTCGGTGAGCAGCGTCAGTTCAAGGCACGCCTGTACCTGACGCACATGCCGGAGGAATACCTGGGCACGCTGTACCTGGACGTCGACACATTTGCTTTCGGCAGCCGCTTTCTCGACCGCGCCGGCATCACCCTGCTGAACGGTTTTGCCCGCAGCCTGGTGCTCACCGGCATCCTGCTGGCGCTGTTCTACATGATGCTGACCAAACCGCTGGTCACGGTGATCGGCGCGCTCAGCGGCAGCGACCCGCGCAAACCCCGGCAAACCCGCCTGGACTGCCCACACGGCCACGAACACGACGAAATCGGCGTGCTGGTGAAAGTCGCCAACCAGCAGTTCGTCAGCATGGCCACCGAGATCGAGCAGCGGCGCACTGCGGAAAACCGCCTTACCCAGTACCTGAACGAACTGGAAGACATCGTCTCGGCACGCACCAATGAACTGAAGGCCAGCAACAGCAGCCTGAGCCTGTCCAACCAGGAGCTGGAACAAGCGCGCCGCCGCGCACTGGACATGGCCCAGGCGCGTGCTGCCTTTTTAGCCAACATGAGCCACGAAATCCGCACCCCGCTCAACGGCATGCTCGGCATGATCGCCCTGGCCCTGGACAGCCCGCTGCCCAGCGAGCAGCGCCAGCAACTGGCGATTGCCCACGACTCGGGCAAAGTGCTGGTGGAATTGCTGAACGATATCCTCGACCTGTCCAAGTTCGATGCGGGTCAGCTGGAGCTGGAACGCATCCCGTTCGACATGGGCTCGATGGTGGAAGACACCGCCAACCTGCTCTCGCAGAACACCGCACAGAGCGTGGAACTGACCTGCCTGATTGCCCGTGACTTCCCCAGCAGCGTGCTTGGTGACCCCACGCGGGTGCGGCAGATCGTCAGCAACCTGCTGTCCAACGCGTTGAAGTTCACCCGCTTTGGCCGTGTCGATGTACGCCTGGTGAGCATCGTCGGCGGTGTGCGCCTGGAAGTGCGCGACACCGGCATCGGCATACCCGAAGAGGCCCAGGCGCGGATCTTCCAGCCATTCACCCAGGCCGGCGCCGGCATCACCCGCCAGTACGGCGGCACGGGCCTGGGCCTGGCCCTGACGCGCAACCTGTGCAAGGCCATGCAAGGCCATTTGCACATTCGCTCCGAAGCGGGTTTTGGCAGCTGCTTCAGCGCCGAACTGCCGCTGGCCGAGCACACCGAAGCCATCGCCCCGCTGCCGCTGCACGGGCGCGTAGCCGCCCTGAGCGCTGCAGGCAGCGGGCTTAACGAACTGTTGCAGGGCCTGCTGCCCGCCTGGGGCCTGGCCTACCAGCGGCATGACAGCAGCGCGACGCTGGACGCCACGGCGATGGACCTGCTGATTACCGACGATGTCGACCGCCTGTTCGAACTGCGCCAAACGCTGAAAACCCCCATCCTGCTGGTGACCGCTTACGGTAACTTCCTGCCCAGCGAGCAATCGGCCGCCCTCGCCCCGCTCCATCAACTGGCCCGGCCGCTGGCGCGCAACGCCCTGTACCAGACCCTGCGTCGCACCCTGCAAGGCTTTGACCCCGAACACCCGCTGGCCAGCCCGGCCATCACCCTTGAGGCAGGCCGTGCACGGATTCTGCTGGTGGAAGACAACCCGGTGAACCAGCTGGTGGCCAAGGGCATGCTGGCCAAGCTCGGCTGCCAGGTGCAACTGGCCACCCAGGGCGCCGAGGCCCTGGAGTTGCTGGAACTGGACGACTTCGACCTGGTGCTGATGGACTGCAACATGCCGGTGATGGACGGTTACGAAGCCAGCCGGCGCATCCGCCAGAGCGGCCGCTGGCCCGACCTGCCGATTGTCGCGCTCACCGCCAATGCCATGCCCGAGGAGCGCGAACGCTGCCGGGCTGCGGGCATGAACGACTACCTGGCCAAGCCGTTCCGCCGCGAAGAGCTACTGGCGCTGGTCGAGCACTGGGTGCCGCTCAACGGCTGAGCAGGCGCTCGATGTCTGCTTCCAGGGCCTGTGGCTTGGTAGTGGGGGCATAACGCGTCACCTGGCCGCTGGCCGGGTCGACCAGAAACTTGGTGAAATTCCACTTGATCTTCTGGCTGCCCAGAATGCCCGGTGCGCGCTGCTTGAGCTCGACGAACAGCGGGTGGGCGCCCGGGCCGTTGACCTCGACCTTGCGAAACAGCGGGAAGCTCACGCCGAAGTTGCGCTCGCAGAACTGCGCAATGTCCCGCGCATCGCCCGGTTCCTGCTTGCCGAACTGGTTGCACGGGAAGCCCAGTACCACCAGGCCACGGTCGTGGTAGGCCTGCCACAGTTGTTCCAGGCCCTTGTACTGCGGGGTAAAGCCGCACTGGCTGGCGGTATTGACCACCAGCAACGCCTTGCCCGGGAAGTCGCCGAGCTTCTTGTGCTCGCCGCCCAGGGTCACGCAGGGGATGTCCAGCATCGATCCAGCCATGTTCGGGCTCCGGTCAGTCACGCGGGCGCAAGTCGATGCACACCGAGTTGATACAGTAGCGCAGGCCAGTTGGTGGCGGGCCATCGGGGAACACGTGGCCCAGGTGCGCGTCGCAGCGGGCGCAGGTGACTTCGGTGCGGATCATGCCGTGGGAGGTGTCACGGATCTCGATCATCGCGCTGTCTTCGATCGGCGCGTAGAAACTTGGCCAGCCGCAGCCGGAATCGAACTTGGTCTGCGCATCGAACAGTTTCGCGCTGCAGCAGATACAGTGGTAGATACCATCGCGGCGCTCGCTGTTGTACTTGCCGCTGAACGGCCGCTCAGTGCCTTTGAGGCGGCATACCTGGTACTGCTCGGGGTCGAGCATCGACCGCCATTCATCCAGGGTTTTTTCAATCTTTTTCATGTGGAAACCTCGGCAGGCTGAATTTCACCCCGCACCGTCTTTTCCGGGGCGCGGGTGGCACGTATATTAGTTGGCTTCGTGTGCCAGGCGTTCAGTCTGGCACCCGCTTCCTGCCGTTTCAAACCTTTCGGCGGGGCGTAGCGCGTTTTCTCATATCGGGATCCCATCATGCAGTTCAGCAAATCGAACAAGCTCGCCAATGTCTGCTACGACATTCGCGGCCCAGTGCTCAAGCACGCCAAGCGCCTGGAAGAGGAAGGCCACCGCATCCTCAAGCTGAACATCGGCAACCCGGCGCCGTTTGGCTTCGAGGCGCCTGATGAAATCCTCCAGGATGTGATCCGCAATCTGCCTACCGCCCAGGGCTACAGCGACTCCAAAGGCCTGTTCAGCGCACGCAAGGCCGTGATGCAGTACTGCCAGCAAAAGGAAATCGAAGGCGTCACTATCGAGGACATCTACCTCGGTAACGGTGTGTCCGAGCTGATCGTCATGTCGATGCAGGCGCTGCTGAACAACGGCGACGAAGTGCTGATCCCGGCCCCCGACTACCCGCTGTGGACTGCCGCAGTGAGCCTGGCTGGCGGCAAGCCGGTGCACTACCTGTGCGATGAACAGGCCGACTGGTTCCCCGACCTTGAAGACATCAAGGCCAAGATCACCCCGAACACCAAGGCCCTGGTGATCATCAACCCGAACAACCCGACCGGCGCGGTGTACTCCAGGGAGCTTCTGCTGGGCATGCTGGAGCTGGCCCGCCAGCACAACCTGGTGGTGTTCTCCGACGAGATCTACGACAAGATCCTGTACGACGAAGCCGTGCACATCAGCACCGCCTCGCTGGCCCCCGACCTGCTGTGCCTGACCTTCAACGGCCTGTCCAAGTCGTACCGGGTGGCGGGCTTCCGTTCCGGCTGGCTGATCATCTCCGGGCCCAAGCACCACGCGCTAAGCTACATCGAAGGCATCGACATGCTGGCCAACATGCGCCTGTGCGCCAACGTGCCGGCCCAGCATGCCATCCAGACCGCACTGGGCGGCTACCAGAGCATCAACGACCTGGTGCTGCCGCCAGGCCGCCTGCTTGAGCAACGCAACCGTACCTACGAGCTGCTCAACGACATCCCGGGCGTAAGCTGTGTGAAGCCGATGGGTGCGCTGTATGCGTTCCCCCGGATCGACCCGAAGGTGTGCCCGATTCTCAACGACGAAAAGTTCGCCCTTGACCTGCTGCTGTCGGAAAAGCTGCTGATCGTACAAGGTACGGCGTTCAACTGGCCGTGGCCGGACCACTTCCGCGTGGTGACCTTGCCGCGGGTGGATGACCTGGAAGCGGCGATTGGCCGGATCGGCAATTTCCTGCGGACTTATTCGCAGTAAATGATGGCCTCTTCGCAGCACAAGGCTGCTCCTACAGGTGTACGCGTTCTCCTGTAGGAGCAGCCTTGCGCTGCGAATGGGCTGCACAGCAGCCCCTTGCAATCCCACAGGGTGTTTCTTACATCCTGCAATGCTCTATCCCACTGCCCCCGCGCCATCCTCTGCCATACTCCGCCGTACACAGTTTGAAATAGTCGCACGATTGAATCCACGCGACAGGCCCCTTATATACCCCGCAGTAAGCGACAATTCATCCGTCAGGAGAACGTAACAACCATGATGCGCATTCTGTTGTTTGTGGCCACCAACCTTGCGGTGGTGCTGGTTGCAAGCATTACCTTGAGCCTGTTCGGTTTCAACGGGTTCATGGCCGCCAACGGGGTCGACCTGAACCTCAGCAGCCTGCTGGTGTTCTGCGCCGTGTTCGGCTTTGCCGGCTCCCTCGTCTCGCTGTTCATCTCCAAGTGGATGGCGAAGATGACCACCGGCACCCAGATCATCAGCCAGCCGCGCACCCGCCACGAGCAGTGGCTGCTGCAAACGGTCGAAGAGCTGTCCCGTGAAGCGGGCATCAAAATGCCCGAGGTGGGTATCTTCCCGGCGTACGAGGCCAACGCCTTCGCCACCGGCTGGAACCGCAACGACGCACTGGTCGCCGTGTCCCAGGGCCTGCTGGAGCGTTTCTCGCCCGATGAAGTGCGGGCAGTGCTGGCCCACGAGATCGGCCACGTAGCCAACGGCGACATGGTCACCCTGGCGCTGGTGCAAGGCGTGGTGAACACCTTCGTGATGTTCTTCGCACGCATCATCGGCAACTTCGTCGACAAGGTCATCTTCAAGAACGAAGAGGGCCAGGGCATTGCCTACTACGTGGCGACCATCGTTGCCGAGCTGATCCTGGGCATCCTGGCCAGCATGATCGTGATGTGGTTCTCGCGCCGCCGCGAGTACCGCGCCGACGAAGCCGGTGCACAGCTGGCCGGCACCTCGGCCATGATCGGAGCGCTGCAGCGCCTGCGTGTGGAGCAAGGCCTGCCGGTGCACATGCCCGACACCATGAAGGCCTTTGGCATCAACGGTGGCCTCAAGCACGGCCTGGCCGGGCTGCTGATGAGCCACCCGCCACTGGAAGACCGTATCGAGGCCCTGCGCCGTCGCGGTTGATCCATCGGGCAATACAGCAAGGGCGACTTCGGTCGCCCTTCTTCGTATTACCGGCCAAGCCGGTAAACCCGCTCCAACAGGCTGGAAACCCCGGCCTGCACAAACTTGGGGCTCTGCTGAATCACCTCTACCGCCTCCAGCTCATGCAGCTGCCACCCTGCAAACCCCTGCCGCACCTCTGCGTCACCGACTGAAAACGGCGGCCCGGGCAGCAGTGACTGGTCATAATCCAGGGTCACCACCAAACCCTGGCAATGCGCCGGCAGCAATGCCGTCAGCGCCTGCATGTACATCGCGCGCATTTGCGCCGGCAGCGCAATCAGCGCCGCCCGGTCATACAGCGCCACGCAGTCGCCGATATCCTGCGCACGCAACGCAAAGAAATCACCACACCACAGCTCCACGTCACCACTGCGCCAAACCTCGAAGTCCCCGCGCTGCTGCACCTCGGCTTCCAGCCCGTGCTCGCGGAAGAAATCCTCTACCGCCCGCCGCGACAGCTCCACACCCAACACTCGGTAGCCCTGCCCGGCCAGCCAGACCAAATCCAGGCTTTTGCCGCACAGCGGCACCAGCACTCGGCTACCAGGCTCAAGGCCCAGTGACGGCCAGTGCGCCTCCAGGTACGAATTGACCTGCCCCTGATGAAAGCCGATCTGGTTATCGGCCCACCGCTTGTGCCAGAACGCTGGCTCCATGGTTGCTCCTTGTTTATCGAGTAAACCGATAGAAAACGCGTAAAACTTGCGATGGATATCGATCAGTTTCTGATCGAAGATGAGTGCATCTTAACCCTCAGGACCTTGCCATGCTGCCCAGCCTGTTCATTTCCCATGGTTCCCCCATGCTCGCCCTGCACCCGGGCGCCAGCGGGCCGGCCTTGGCCGGACTGGCCAACAGGCTCCCACGTCCAAAGGCAATTGTGGTGGTGTCGGCGCACTGGGAGAGCCGTGAGCTGCTGGTGACCAGCAGCGCACAGCCAGAAACCTGGCACGACTTCCACGGCTTTCCACCGGCATTGTATGCGGTGCAATACCCGGCGCCGGGCGAGCCTTCCCTGGCAGGCCAGGTCAGCGAGTTGCTGAAGGCTGCCGGGCTGCCAGCCCGGCTGGACGCTCAGCGACCCTTCGACCACGGCGCCTGGGTACCGCTGTCGCTGATGTACCCGGACGCAAGCATTCCCGTGGTGCAGGTTTCCCTGCCCCGCCACATGGGGCCGGCGCTGCAGGTGAAGGTGGGCCAGGCGCTGGCGAGCTTGCGTGCCGAGGGCATCTTGCTGGTTGGTTCGGGCAGCATCACCCATAACCTTGGGGAACTGGACTGGCATGCAGGGCCGGATGTGATCGAGCCGTGGGCGCTGGCGTTCAGGGATTGGGTGGTGGAGCGGCTGCAGGAAGATGACCAGGTGGCATTGCTGGATTATCGCCGGCAGGCGCCGTATGCAGTGCGTAACCACCCCAGTGATGAGCATTTGCTGCCGTTGTTCTTTGCCCTGGGGGCTGGGAGCAGGTTTGGGGTGGTGCATCAGGGGTTTACCCTGGGGGCGCTGGGGATGGATATCTATCGGTTCGACTGAAGGGTCTTTTCGCGGGCTTGCCCGCTCCCGCAGGTCCTGCACAGGTTTCAATGCCTGTGCAGGACCTGTGGGAGCGGGCAAGCCCGCGAAAGGGCCGGTACAGGCAAAAAAAATCCCCGACCTAGGCCGGGGATTTTTTTAGTGCGCCAGGATCAATCCTCGCGGTAGCGGCGCAGCTTCAGCTGCTTGCCAGCCACGCGGGTGTCCTTGAGCTTGGACAGCAGCTTCTCGAGGCCATCTTCCGGCAGCTCGACCAGGCTGAAGCTGTCGCGTACCTGGATACGGCCAATGGCGTCACGCGCCAGGCCACCTTCGTTGAGGATCGCACCCAGCAGGTTCTTGGCAGCAATACCGTCACGAGCACCCAGGGCGGTACGGCAGCGTACACGGCCTTCGGCCAGCGGCAGCGGCGCACGGCGCTCGCGGTCACCACGATCAGGACGCTCGCCACGATCAGGGCGCTCACTGCGCTCACCACGCGGGGCACCAACGCCCGGCACCAGCGGCTGCTCACGCTCTACCGCAGCCAGGTCCAGCGCCTGGCCATTGGTGGCTTTGCGCAGCAGGGCCGAAGCCAGGGCACGCGCGCTGCAACCCAGGTCAGTGGTGAGGCGGTCGAACAGCTCGCCGTGGGTGGCTTCTGCTTCGGCTACCAGCGGCGCCAGGCTCGAGGTCAGCTTCTTGATGCGGGCATCCAGCACGGCCTGGGCATTCGGCAGGCGGGCTTCGGCAACTTTCTGCCCGGTCACACGCTCGATCACCTGCAGCATGCGGCGCTCACGCGGGGTGACCAGCAGCAGCGCACGGCCTTCGCGACCGGCACGGCCAGTACGGCCGATACGGTGCACGTAGGACTCCGGGTCGTACGGCATATCAACGTTGAACACGTGAGTGATGCGCGGTACGTCCAGACCACGGGCAGCGACGTCGGTAGCGACGACGATGTCCAGGCGGCCATCCTTGAGCGAGTCGATCACGCGCTCACGCTGGTTCTGGGCAATGTCACCGTTCAGCGCAGCAGCCTTGTAGCCTTTGGCTTCCAGCGCGGCGGCCAGGTCCAGGGTGGCTTGCTTGGTACGCACGAAGGCGATCAGCGCGTCGAACTCTTCCACTTCCAGCAGACGCAGCACAGCCGGGATCTTCTGGTCGGCGTGGACCATCAGGTGGGCCTGGTCGATCGCGGTAACGGTCTGGGTCTTGGTCTGGATCTTGACGTGCTTGGGCTCGCGCAGGTGACGTTCGGCGATCGAGCGGATCGACGACGGCAGGGTAGCGGAGAACAGTACGGTCTGACGGGTAGCCGGGATTGCGTCGAAGATCACTTCGAGGTCATCCATGAAGCCCAGCTTCAGCATCTCGTCGGCTTCGTCCAGTACCAGGTACTGCACGGTGGACAGGACTTTTTCGTCACGACGCAGGTGGTCGCACAGACGGCCTGGGGTGGCCACGACGATTTGCGCGCCGTTGCGGATTGCACGCAGTTGTGGGCCCATCGGGGCGCCACCGTATACGGCAACCACGTTCACGCCCGGCATCTGCTTGGCGTAGGTTTCGAAAGCGGTAGCAACTTGCAGCGCCAACTCACGGGTTGGCGCCAGGATCAGGGCTTGCGGTTCGCGCTTGCTCACATCGATCTTGTTGAGGATCGGCAGGGCGAAGGCAGCGGTCTTGCCGGTGCCAGTCTGCGCCTGGCCGATCATGTCGTGACCGGCGAGGATGATCGGGATCGATTGTTGCTGAATGGCGGACGGCTCTTCGTAGCCGGTAGCCACAACAGCAGCAACAATGTTCGGATTAAGATCGAGAGCGGCGAAGCCGCCGGTTTCCTGGGTCATGGGTCTGCCTCTAGGTGCATCCGCAAAGACCCATGCTCCAAAGCTGCACATGCCTTGAAAGACCGTCAGGTCACCCAGGCAGCTTTGGCGGCGGGGATTTGCGAAAACGATTGAAAAAGAAAACGTGGGAAGGTCCGCCTAGCGGACGTGCAGCCGAAGCTGGACTCGGAGGATTTGCACCACCTGATTTTGCGGCCCGCTAAAAGACCGGCGCGTACTATACCCGAAATAGTGGAAGCCGTGAGGAATTTTTTCAGGGTGCAAGGCCATTACCGGGCCAGCAATCAATCCACGCTGAATCGATAATTCCCTGTAGGAGCGACCTTGTGTCGCGAAAGGGCCGCAGGGCGGCCCCGGCAACGTATGCGGCGAAGCTGAAATTCTTGGGGGCGCTTCGCACCCCATTCGCGGCACAAGGCCGCACCTACAGGGACCGTGCCAGCCTCTCAGGTAGCTGGCCGAATCTCTTTGATCAACCCATCCAGGCTATAACCCAGCTGCGGCGCCAGCGCCTCGGCCCGGGCCCGCAGCCCCTCCAGGTCCAGCGCCTGCTCCAGGTCAGCCGGCACCAGCAAGATCACATTGCCCTCCTTCACCGGCAGCTCCCAGTAATGCCGGTGGTACAGCCCGCGCAACAACGCTGCGCCCAGCGGCCTGCCGTCGTCGGTGGCCCACTGGTTGATCACCAGCCAGCCGCCCGGGTTCAACTGCTGCTGGCAGTTCTCCAGAAACTTCCACGCCAGGTGCCCCACGCCCGGCCCGTGGTCGGTGTACAGGTCGACAAACAACAAGTCAGCCTTTTCTGCCGTGGGCAGCAACTCGATGGCGTCACCGATGCGCACGTACAACCGAGGGTCGTCATCCAGGCCCAGGTGTTCCATGGCCAGGCGCGGTACGTCCGGGCGCAGTTCGATGGCCTCGATGTCCTCAAGCGGCAGAAACTTCATGCACGCCTGGGTCAGCGTGCCGGCACCCAGGCCGAGAAACAACGCGCTCTCCGGCTGATCATGGCACAGCGCCCCCACCAACATGGCGCGGGTGTAGTCGTACTCCAGCCAGCTGGGGTCGGCCGTGAACACGCAGCTCTGCTCGATGGCATCGCCAAATTCCAGAAAGCGGTAGTCGTCTACTTCATACACGCTGATGACGCCAAAAGCGTCCTCTACCCGTGCCAGTAGCCGCTCTTCCCGTTCCGCCGTCATGCTTACCACCTACCCGCGCAAAAACGCGCATTGTCCGTCAACGCCCTTGATGCAACAAGCGCAGCGCCAACTGTTACCATGGCCTATAGCCTATAACCTACAAGACCGAGCACGAGATGAACCAACCGTGGAGCCCTGACAGCTGGCGCGCATTGCCGATCCAGCAGCAACCGACCTACCCCGATGCCGCGCACCTGCTGAAGGTCGAACAGACCCTGGCCAGCTACCCGCCGCTGGTGTTTGCGGGCGAGGCGCGCGAACTGCGCAGGCAGTTTGCCGAGGTTACCGAAGGCCGCGCCTTCCTGTTGCAAGGGGGCGACTGCGCTGAGAGCTTCGCCGAGTTCTCTGCGGCAAAAATCCGCGACACCTTCAAGGTGCTATTGCAGATGGCCATCGTCATGACCTTTGCTGCCGGCTGCCCGGTGGTCAAGGTCGGCCGCATGGCCGGGCAGTTTGCCAAACCACGCTCCTCGGGCGATGAAACCATTGGCGACATCACCCTGCCCGCCTACCGCGGCGACATCGTCAACGGCATCGGCTTCGACCCGAAAAGCCGCATCCCCGACCCGGAGCGCCTGCTGCAGGCCTACCACCAGTCCACTGCCAGCCTCAACCTGCTGCGCGCCTTCGCCCAGGGCGGGTTTGCCGACCTGCACCAGGTGCACAAGTGGAACCTGGACTTCATCGCCAACTCGGCGCTGGCCGACAAGTATCACCAACTGGCCAACCGCATCGACGAAACCCTGGCATTCATGCGTGCCTGCGGCCTGGACAGCGCTCCGCAACTGCGCGAAACCAGCTTTTTCACTGCCCACGAAGCGCTGCTGCTGAACTATGAAGAAGCCTTCGTGCGCCAGGACAGCCTGACCGGCGACTACTACGACTGCTCGGCGCACATGCTGTGGATCGGCGACCGCACCCGCCAGCTCGACGGCGCCCACGTGGAGTTTTTGCGTGGCGTGCACAACCCGATCGGGGTCAAGGTTGGCCCCAGCATGAACCCCGAAGAGCTGATCCGCCTGATCGACACGCTGAACCCGGCCAACGACGCCGGGCGCCTGAACCTGATCGTGCGCATGGGCGCGAGCAAGGTTGGCGACCACCTGCCGGGGCTGATCCGCACCGTCGAGCGCGAGGGGCGCAAGGTGCTGTGGAGCTCCGACCCGATGCACGGCAACACCATCAAGGCCAGCAGCGGCTACAAGACCCGCGACTTTGCGCAAATCCTCGATGAGGTGAAGCAGTTCTTCCAGGTGCACCAGGCCGAGGGCAGCCATGCCGGCGGCATTCATATCGAGATGACCGGGCAGAACGTCACCGAATGCATAGGCGGCGCCCGGCCGATCACCGAAGATGCGTTGTCTGACCGGTATCACACCCATTGTGACCCGCGGATGAATGCCGATCAGTCACTGGAGCTGGCGTTTTTGATTGCCGAGACATTGAAGCAGGTACGGCGGTGACGCTGGGGCGCATGCCTTGAGAGGCCAGGCGCCCCGGCCCACCCTCACTTCCTCAGCGGATCATCCCAGAAATGCCGCTCGGCCTCTTGCTGGATATCCGCCCGACTCAACCCCAGGTCGTGCAAGGTTGCATCGCTCAGGCGGGCCAGCTCCTGGCGCTGGCGGTACAGCTGCAGCCAGCGCGCCGGGCGTTGCAGGGCCGCATGCCACAGGTGGTTCAGGGAAAAGGCAGGTTGCTGGATGCTGCTGACATGACCTTTCATCGTGAAGCCCTCCGTGTTGGATGGCCTCAGTCTCGCGCCGGGCTTAAGATCAATCCAACGAATGTTTCTGATGCCATGCATCTCGGAGATTGATGCAATGTCCCAGTACCAGAGCCTCGATGCGGACGTTTTGCGCACCTTCGTCGCCATTGCCGAGCAAGGCGGTTTCACCCGCGCCGGCGAAGTGGTCAACCGCACCCAGTCGGCGGTGAGCATGCAGATGAAGCGCCTGGAGGAGGACATCCTGCAGCGCCAGCTGTTCGAGCGCGACGGCCGCCAGGTACGCCTGACCGCCGAGGGCCAGGTGCTGCTGGGCTATGCCCGACGCATCCTGAAGCTGCATGGCGAGGTGTTCAACACCCTGCGTATGCCGCACATGGTCGGGCTGGTGCGCATTGGCACGCCCGACGACTATGCCATGCGTTTTCTGCCGACCATCTTGTCGAGCTTTGCCCAGGCCTACCCGCTGGTGCAGGTAGAGGTGCATTGCGATTCGTCCAAGCAACTGATGCTGCGCCAGGACCTGGACCTGACCATCGTCACCCGCGAGCCAGGTAACGAGGTTGGCCAACTGCTGCGCCAGGAGCGCCTGGTATGGGCCGCCGCCGAAGGTTTTTGCCCACAGGAACAGCGACCGATGCCGGTGGCGCTGTTCAACACTGACTGCTTCTGCCGGGCCTGGACCTGCAATGCCCTGGAAGCACAAGGTATCGACTACCGCATTGCCTATACCAGCCCCAGCCTGGCGGCGATCTTTGCCATTGTCACGGCAGGGTTGGCCGTGACGGCGCAGCTGCAAAGCCTGATTACCGGGAACATCCGCATACTGGGTGAACAGGACGGCCTGCCGCAGCTGCCGGTGGCCAATGTGATGCTGGTACGCAGCACACAGAACCCATCGCCAATTACCGACTGCATGGCCGGTTACATCATCGAAGGGTTCAAGTAATTACCGTGTGGGAGCGGCCTTGCGTCGCGATGGGCCGCAACGCGGCCCCAAATCTCACAACTCAAATCCCAGCATCACCGCACACACCACCAAAAACACACAGAACATCGCCCGCAATACCTTCTCCGGCAACGCATGGGCCAGCTTCACCCCCCAGCTGATGCTGAGCAAGCCCCCCACCGCCAGCGGAATCCCCACGCCCCAGTCAACACTGTGGTGCACGCCATAGGTTACCAACGTCACCAAGGTACTCGGCGCAGCCAGCGCCAGCGAAAGCCCCTGCGCCACCACCTGGGTGGTACCGAACACACTGGTCAGGATCGGCGTGGCCACCACCGCCCCGCCGACGCCGAACAAGCCGCCCATGGTGCCGGCAAAGCTGCCCAGCACACCCAGCCATGGCCAGGCATGACGCAGCTCGGCACTGGGCGGCGACACTTTCATGAACATCCGCGCCACATTCCATACCGCCAAGGCCACCAGAAAGCCGACAAAGCCCAGGCGCATGGAGTGCGCATCCAGCCCCACGGCCCAGATCGACCCCAGCCAGGCGAACAGGAAACTGCACGCCGACAACGGCAAGGCATGGCGCAATTCGATGCGGTTGCGCTGGTGATAGCGCCATAACGCCAGCAGCACGTTCGGCACCACCATTACCAACGCCGTACCCTGCGCCAACTGCTGGTCCAGGCCAAACAGCACACCCAGCGCGGGAATCGCGATCAGCCCGCCACCAATGCCGAACAAGCCCCCCATGGTGCCCAGGGCAGCGCCCAGCACGATATACAACAACCACTCAATCATCAGGGCCTCGTTCGCCTGTACAGATAATGCGAGCATGCTAACGGCTGGGTGCTGGCGGGGAAACGCACAGCAGCGCACAATGGCTGTGCGTTTTTCGCAAAACCAAGGCAGCCATGAGCCCCGATACCCTCACCGACCAGTTGAGCCTGTTCCTCGATGTGCTGGAGACCGGCAGTTTTTCCGCCGCCGCCCGGCGCCATCCGCTGACCCCGTCCGCGGTGGCCCGACGCATCGATAACCTGGAAAATGCCGTCGGCAGCCGCCTGTTCACCCGCAGCACCCACGCGGTGCGTGCCACACCCGCCGGCAATGCCTTTGCCGAACGGGCCAGGCGCATCATCGAGGAGCTGCGCCTGGCCCGGGCAGAAGCGGTATCGCTGAGCAACGCCCCTGAAGGCTTGATCCGCATCGACGCGCCCGCCGCGTTCGGCCGCCGCCACCTGGCCCCGGCCATCGCCGACTTCCTGGTGGCCTACCCAGGCCTGGACGTGCAACTGCGCCTGATCGACAGCTTCGTCGACCTGCATGGCAGCCACTTGGGCGAGGTCGACCTGGTGCTGCGCGCCGGCCCCTTGGCCGACACCCGGCTGGTCGCCACGCCACTGGCCTACATGGTGCGCATCGCCTGCGCCAGCCCGGCCTACCTGGCCAGCCGCGGTGTGCCCACATGCCCCAGCGAACTGCCCGGGCACGACGGCCTGGACTGGGACGGCCTGGCACCGCCGTTCGCCTGGCGCTTCAACGTGGCCGGGCAAACCCGCCTGTACCGCCCCGCGCGCATGCGCATGGCCGCCAACAATGCCGAAACCCTGTTGTTCGGCGCCCTCGCCGGCTTAGGTGTTGCCCACCTGCCCACCTGGCTGATCAGCGAATACCTGCTGCGGGGCGAGCTGGTGCCGCTGTTTTGCGACGGCGGCCTGCCCGCAGCCGAGTCCAGCGGCATTTATGCGCTACGCCTGGAACATGAAACGAACTCTCGCAGCCGTTTGCTGCTCGAATTCCTCAAGAGCCGCTTCAGCCCGATTCCACCCTGGGACCTGGCCCTGCGCAGTGAACTGCGTGAGTGATGTGCGCACTAACGATCAGCGTGCCAGAATTTCCCATTGATTACTTCAAGGACCTGCATGAACGCCGACACCCAAGCCTCCTGTGACGAGCTGCTGCTGGACAACCAGGTCTGTTTCGCCCTGCACTCCACCTCGTTGCTGATGACCAAAGTCTATAAACCGCTGCTGCAGGCCCTCGGCCTCACCTACCCGCAGTACCTGGCCATGCTGGTGCTGTGGGAACGCGACGACCTGACCGTGGGCGAAATCAGCCAGCACCTGCTGACCGACCCGGGCTCGCTCACCCCGCTGCTCAAACGCCTGGAAAGCGAAGGCCTGCTGCAGCGTAACCGCAGCCGGGAAGACGAACGGGTGGTGATGGTGCAACTGACCGACAAGGGCCGCGCGCTGCAACAACAAGCCAAAGCAGTGCCGCAGTGCATCCTCAAGGCCAGCGGGCGCAGCCTGGAGCAGTTGCAGCAACTGCAAGCCGACCTGCTGAACCTGCGCGAGAACCTGCAGAAAAACCTCTGACAGCTATGCTGTGCAATGGCCGTTCGGACGAGCGGTGCCGATTTATCTTGCGCACTAATTAATTGCGCGCTAATTTAAATCCCACCCCAACCCGCGCCCTCCTTGAACCGGGAGCGCACAGCACATTAGCGAGGCTCAAGATGCAAAAGATCACTCCGCTGTATATCGCAGAAGCTACCTCCACCGGTGGGCGCGACGGCAAATCCAAGTCCAGTGACGGCAAGCTGGTCGTCAGCCTGAGCACCCCCAAGGAACTGGGCGGCGCTGGCGGTGACGGCACCAACCCCGAGCAACTGTTCGCCGCCGGTTACTCGGCGTGCTTCATCGGCGCCCTCAAATTTGTGGCCGGGCAAGAGAAGAAAGCCCTGCCGGCCGATGCCTCGATCACCGCCAAGGTGGGCATTGGCCAGATCCCGGGCGGTTTTGGCCTGGACATCGACCTGCACATCAGCCTGCCGGGCCTGGCCCAGGCCGATGCCGAAGGCTTGGTGGAAAAGGCTCACAAAGTTTGTCCGTATTCCAACGCTACCCGCGGGAACGTGGATGTGCGCCTGCATGTGACGGTTTAAGTCGCAGGCACAAAAAACCCGGCCGAGGCCGGGTTTTTTGTGCACATTGCAAGAAGAATTACTTCTTGGCACGGCCTTTGTACGAACCGCCTTCGCGGGTATCGATTTCGATCAGGTCGTCGATTTCGATGAAGTCAGCAACGCTGAGTTCAGTACCGTTTGCCAGCTTGGCAGGCTTCATGACTTTGCCCGAAGTGTCGCCACGAGCCGAACCTTCGGTGTAGGCAACCTTACGCACGATGGTGGTCGGCAGCTCTACCGATACCAGACGGCCTTCGAAGAACACAGCTTCGCAGATGTCTTCCATGCCTTCTTCGATGAACGGCAGAACGGCCTCGATGTCTTCGGCGTTCAGCTCGTACATGGTGTAGTCGGTGG
Organism: Pseudomonas sp. YNh; assembly: GCF_037993085.1. Taxonomy (NCBI): domain Bacteria; kingdom Pseudomonadati; phylum Pseudomonadota; class Gammaproteobacteria; order Pseudomonadales; family Pseudomonadaceae; genus Pseudomonas; species Pseudomonas sp. YNh. The sequence continues at coordinate 19,297 of NZ_JBBMRJ010000023.1, forward strand.
TGTCCATGAAGGTGTATGTGTCACCGCTGATGAACGACAGGGTCGCTTCTTTGCGATCCAGGATCACGTCGTCCAGCTTGTCGTCCGCACCGTATACGGTTTCGGTCTTGTAGCCGGTCAGCAGGTTCTTCAGCTTGGTCTTCATGATCGCGCTGTTACGGCCCGACTTGGTGAACTCAGCTTTTTGAACCAGCCACGGGTCGTTGTCGATCCGCAGGACGGTACCGGGTTTCAGCTCTTTACCAGTTTTCATTACGAAGTATCCGAATCTGGATGGATTTATAAAAATCGAGGCCGCGTATCATAGCGAATTTCGGTAAAAGTGTACTAGCGCTGTGGCAAGGTCCAGCTGAGCGGCCTGTCGAACCGCCCACAGCCGGGCATGCTGTTGCAGTTCTGGCAAGTGATGGCGGGCTGCCTGCCACGCCTGGCCCATGTCACGGTCCATGTTCCAGGCACGCCACAGGCCCAGTAGGGCGGCATCGGCTTCGTCTGACAAGCCGCGTCGATAATGCGCCAGAAACGCTTCGAGCTTTTCCCAGTGGGCGTTCTCGTCCTGCACATAGATGTGCCACAGCATCGGCTGCCCGGCCCACTGCGCACGCAAGAACGAGTCCTCGCCGCGCACCGCGTTGAAGTCGCAACTCCACAACAGCCGGTCGAAGTCGTCCTGGCTGACGAAAGGCAGCACCTGCACCGTCAGCGCCCCGCGCTTGCGCACGCTGCCCACTGGCAGCAGCGCCTCGCCAAGCCACTGGCTCAGCCCCGCGACGATGCGCCCTTGCGGCACCAGCAGGTGGCACGGTTGCGCGCCTGTGGCCAAGGCATCGAGCCAACTGGCCAATTGCGGGTTTTCGTAGGCAAACAGCGAGAGCAGCAATGCCCCCTGCTCGGGCTCTACACCAAGCCCCAGCAGAAACGACTGGCGTGCCTCGGCCGATTGCTGGAACGTGTCGCGCCCCGCCAGCAGCGAGCCCTCGCGCAGCAGCCCGCCGGTTTTCTCGGTAAAGCCGGGGAAGAAAAACACCTTGCGCAGGCCGTTGGGCTGCGGCGAAGGCAAGCCATGGCAGCCCTCCACCCAGTCCTCGGCGCTGAGGTATTCAAGGTTCAGCCACAGCGGCGGCGTGGCGCGGGCACGCATTGCCTCTACGTAAGCCGCCGGCAACTGGCACGCGAAGGCACCGATCACCACATCCGCCGGTGCCACCGGCAGCCAGGCCGCCGGCCACTGACGCACATCCACACCGTGCTGCCACTGCTGCGCAGCGCTGGCATCCGCCCCTGGGCACATGGGCGTGAAGGCCTGCAGGTCGTCTACCCACAGGCGTACCGCCAAGCCATGCTCAGCCACCAGTTGCCGGGCCAGGCGCCAGGTCACACCGATATCGCCGTAGTTGTCGACGACACTGCAGAAAATGTCCCAGGTGGCTTTCATGCGCCCCTCCCGTTCTGGTGCAAAAACCGCGAATTCTGCGGATAAATTGTCGCCGACAAAAGCACCCGCACGGAAAAATGCCCAAGCGCATGCGACAATGCACCCGACCTACCCTGCCAGGAGGCTGCCATGGCCCGCCACCGTGAACTGAAAATCACCCTCAAGCCGCTGCCGTTGATTGTATGCGTTGCCTTTGGCCTGTGGCTGGGCGCCGTGGCCATTGCCGCGAGCCTGTGGCTGGCGCTGCAACTGTGGCCACAGCAGGTGCAGCCGCTGGCCCAGGCCGTGGCCCCCAGCGTGTACCGGCCTGCCGCCCCCTCGGCGCCAGCCCCGGCACAAGACGCCCAGGCCGAAATGTTCGAGCACTACAAGGACATGCTGCGCAAACAGGAATTGCAACAGGCCGCCGAGGCCGCCCAGGGCAACCCGCGCAACCTCAACAGCCCCAAATGCCAGTTCTGGATGCAGCAGAACCGTACCGCCCCCACCGACAAAAGCCAGGCCAATGTGCTGGAGTTCTGCTACTGACCATGGACAAGACCCGCCTGCTGGCGCAGATCGTCGCCACACTCGAGCATGACCTCGACGTGCTGACCCGTGCGGCGCAAAGCGCCTACGAAACTGCCACCGCCGAAGAGAACATTGCCGAGAACAAGTACGACACCCTGGGCCTGGAAGCTTCGTACCTGGCCACCGGCCAGGCCCGCCGCAGCGCCGAAATCCGCCAGGCGCTGCTGATCTACCAGCAATTGCTGCTGCGCGACCATGACCCGGCGCGCGGGGTGCAGATCAGCAACCTGGTGACCCTGGAGGATGACGCTGGCGGGCAGCGCCGGTTGTTCCTCGGGCCTGAGGCGGCGGGGTTGAAGATTGGCGAGGGGGATGAGTTGGTGACCGTGATCACCCCGCGCTCACCGCTAGGGCAGCAATTGATGGGCAAGCGGGTGGATGATGAGGTGAGCCTGGGGGCGCAGGCATTGCTCATTACCGGTATTGCCTGACCGGGCCCTATCGCCGGCAAGCCAGCTCCCACAGGGATCCCGCAGTATTCCAGCCTGTGGTAAACCTGTGGGAGCTGGCTTGCCGGCGATAGTGCCCGGTCAGCCAATACACACCTCTAGGGTTTGCAAGGCATCGAACCGCCCCGCCAGCCCCTGTTCGGCAAACTGCTCCACCACAAAATCGATAAACGCCCGGGTCTTGCCCGGCATCAGCTTGTGCTCGGAAAAATACAGGCTGATATGCCCGTCATCCACGTACCAGTCCGGCAACACTCGCCGCAGCCGGCCAGCCTGCAAGTAAGGCACGGCAAACGGCAGGCTCACCAAGGCAATCCCCAGCCCCTGCTCGGCCACCGCGCAAGCCGCGTCCGAATCGCTCATGGTCATCGCCTGGCGCAGTTGCATCGGCTGTTGCACCTGCCAGCGGCTGGTCAACGGCCACGAGCGCACCCGCCCGGTCTGCGGTGAGCGGATCAGGATGCCATCGTGCCGCTGCAGCACCTGCGGGTCGTCGATCGGTGCGTGCCGCTCCAGGTAGGCCGGTGCTGCCACCAGCACCCGGTGGGCCGGGGTCAGCTTGCGCGCAACCACCCCCGGCGGCAGATCGAAACCACCACCAATCGCTGCATCGAAGCCTTGGCCGATCAGGTCGACCTGGCGGTTGTCGAAATGCCAATCCGGGGTGATGGCCGGGTAGCGGCGCAAGAACTCGCCCAGCAAAGGCAACACATACAAACGCCCGAACACCGTGCCCATGCTCACCCGCAACAGCCCGGCTGGCTGGCCTTCGGCGCTGGCCAGGTTGGCCACGGCGTACTGGATAGTGCGGAAGCTGTCGCCGACCTCGCCAAGAAAACGCTGCCCCGCCTCCGTCAGGGTCAGCTTGCGGGTACTACGCTGGAACAACCGCACGCCCAGGCGCGCCTCCAGCTGGGCCACATGCTTGCCCACGGCGGCAGGGGTAATGCTCAGGCGCCTGGCAGCCTCGGCAAAACTGCCAACTTCGGCACTGCGGATGAAGCATTCCAACGCATTGAACGATTCCACGGCCATGATTAGCAACCAAAGGTTTACTCTGCTGATAGTGATTGCCATCTTATCAGCAGGTAATCAAGCGCCGATACTTTGCCCATCCAAGGCATTTCGGCCTGGCTTCCAGCAGGAGATCAGCATGTCCAAGCAACTTTCACTCGAAGGCAAAGTGGCCCTGGTTCAGGGTGGTTCCCGCGGCATAGGCGCAGCCATCGTGCGGCGCCTGGCCCGCGAAGGTGCGCAGGTGGCCTTCACCTATGTCAGCTCCGCAGGCCCGGCAGAAGAGCTGGCCCGAGAAATTACCGAAAACGGTGGCAGAGCCCTGGCGCTGCGGGCCGACAGCGCCGACGCAGCGGCCGTGCAACTGGCAGTGGATGACGCCGTGAAGGCCTTCGGCAGGCTGGATATCCTGGTCAACAACGCCGGTGTGCTGACGGTGGCACCGGTGACCGAATTCGACCTGGCCGACTTCGACCGCATGCTGGCGGTGAACGTGCGCAGCGTGTTTGTCGCCAGCCAGGCCGCAGCGCGCTACATGGGCCAGGGCGGGCGCATCATCAATATCGGCAGTACCAACGCCGAACGCATGCCCTTTGCCGGTGGGGCGCCTTACGCCATGAGCAAGTCGGCGCTGGTTGGCCTGACCCGTGGCATGGCGCGTGACCTGGGGCCACAGGGCATTACCGTGAACAACGTACAGCCGGGGCCGGTGGACACCGACATGAACCCCGCCAGCGGCGAGTTTGCCGAGAGCCTGATCCCGTTGATGGCGATCGGGCGGTATGGCGAGCCGGAGGAAATTGCCAGCTTTGTGGCGTACCTGGCGGGGCCAGAGGCAGGGTATGTCACCGGGGCAAGTCTGACGATTGATGGTGGGTTTGCAGCTTGATTTGATGGTTTGCCTGTACTGGCCCCATCAGGAACTCCACAGGCCTTGAACATGTGGTGTCCCTGATGGGGCCAGTACAGGATGGTTGATTGAAAACTAAACATTGGTGTCATGCCTGATACTTCTTGATAATTCCCCCCGCTTGACTACTGCCCGCCACGAGATCCCCATGAACGCCCCCACTCTCAGCCGCGCCCTGATCCTGCTGATGGCCACCGCCACCGGCCTGGCCGTGGCCAGCAACTACTACGCCCAACCGCTGCTGCACAGCATCGCCCAGCAGTTCGGCCTGAGCACTGCCAGCGCCGGCAGCATCGTTATCGCCGCGCAGCTCAGCTATGGCGCCGGCCTGTTGCTGCTGGCGCCACTGGGTGACCTGTTCGAGCAGCGCCGGCTGATCACCGTGATGACCGCCATTGCTACCCTGGGCCTGGTGATCAGTGCCTGTGCGCCGAGCCTGCCCTGGCTGCTCCTCGGGACGGCGCTGACCGGGTTGTTCTCGGTGGTGGCGCAGATCCTCGTGCCCATGGCCGCGGCCCTCAGCGAGCCGCATCAGCGTGGGCGCGCAGTCGGCACGCTGATGAGCGGCCTGCTGCTGGGCATCCTGCTGGCACGTACCGCTGCCGGCTTCATGGCCGAGCTGGGCGGCTGGCGCAGCATCTACGTGCTCGCCGCTGTGCTGATGGCGATCACCGCCGTGGCGCTGTACCGCAGCCTGCCGCAGCACCACAGCCACGCCGGGCTGAAGTACCCGGCGCTGATCGGCTCGGTGTTCCGGCTGTTTATTGAAGAACCGGTGCTGCGCCTGCGCTCGCTGCTCGGCCTGCTGGCGTTCAGCCTGTTCGCCCTGTTCTGGACGCCCCTGGCGTTCCTGCTGACCAAGGGCCCGTACCATTATTCGGATGCGGCAATCGGCCTGTTCGGCCTGGCCGGTGCGGCCGGTGCGCTGTCGGCCAACTGGGCCGGGCGCCTGGCCGACCGCGGCAAGGGCGCGCTGGGTACTACCGTGGGCCTGGTGGTGTTGCTGCTGTCGTGGGTGCCGCTGGGCTTTGCCGAGCATTCGTTGCTGGCCCTGCTGCTGGGTGTGCTGATGCTCGACCTGGCAGTGCAACTGGTACACGTGAGCAACCAGAACGCGGTGATCGCCCTGCGCCCCGAGGCACGCACGCGGCTGAACGCCGGGTACATCACCTGCTACTTCATTGGCGGGGCGCTGGGGTCGTTGCTGGGCACGCAGTTGTTCCAGTACCAAGGCTGGATGGGCATTGTGGTGGCGGGCCTGGTGATTGGCGGGCTGGCGTTGCTGGTGTGGGGCCTGGCGGAGCATAAGCGCAAGAACACCTTGCAGGTGGCCTGAAAATTTCTTGCTGGCCTCTTCGCGGGCACGCCCGCTCCCACAGGTGCATCACAAACCTCAGGGCAGTGACAAGCCTGTGAGAGCGGGCGTGCCCGCGAAGAGGCCATTAGCCACGGCGACAATGCACCGCACTACCCTCCGTCGCATGGTCGTTGACTTGCCTGCCCGTGCAGCGCTCATTAGGCGCTGGTCAATGCCCTTTCCTGACAGGACGACTCTATGACAAGACTCACGGTGCAATCCGGCGATTTCTTGCAAGGTGAAGGCGAGTATCGCAATGGATCGCTCACACTCAAGACCCCGCGCAGCCCTTCCCCGGGTGAGCGGATTTCCCTGGCCCGCATCAGCGACCTCAGGCTGGCCAGCCTCGAAACCAACCGCAGCTTGGGCAGCGCCCTGGGCTGGGGCGTCGCCGGGGCCCTGGTGGCCGGGCCGGTGGGGCTGCTTGCCGGGCTGTGGCTAGGCGGCAAGGAGCAAGAAGCCACCTTCCTGGCCACCTTCAAGGATGGGCGCAAGCTCATGGCCATTACCGACGGCAAGACCTGGTCGAAGATCGATGACAGCTGGCGCCAGCACAAGCGCCCCGCCGACCAGGGCTGAATATCGCGGGGCCTGGATCGTTTTATGCTGAAGGCGGCTGCTAAGATGCCGCCTTTTTCATGGCCTGTGCCCATCCAGGAGCCCCGCATGCCCCCGTGTCACCCCCGCCTGCCCCTGAGCCTGCTCAGCCTGGGCCTGGCCCTGCATTGCCCCCATGTGCTCGCCGAAGACAGCGTGGTGCTGGCCCCACTGCAGGTGTCCGACACCTATGCCAACGACGGCTACCAGGCTCGCCAGGCAGCGGTGGGCAGCTTCCAGCCCGCGCCCTTGCTTGATACCCCTGCCACCATCAGCGTGTTCAGCCAGCAACTGCTGGAAGACCGCCAGGTGCGCAAGCTCAGCGAAGTGCTGCAAAGCGATGCCTCGGTTGGCGAAAGCTATGCCCCCATCGGCTACTACGAAAACTTCAACGTCCGAGGCTTCGAGCTGAATGCCGCCAGCAGCTACCGCATCAACGGCCAGACCATCGCTGGCGAGCAGAACGTGGCCCTTGAGAACAAGCAGCAGGTAGAGCTGCTAAAGGGCTTGTCGGGGCTGCAAAGCGGTGTGTCGGAGCCGGGCGGGCTGATCAACTACGTAACCAAGCGCGCCGAGGATGTGCACAGCGTGACGGTGTCGACCAACGAACAAGGCGAACGCTACCTGGCCACCGACCTGGGCGGCTGGTTTGGCAGCGAAAAACAGTTCGGCCTGCGCGCCAACCTCGCCCATGAAGACATCCGCTCCTACGTCGACCACGCAGATGGCAAACGCGACTTCGCTTCGCTGGCATTCGACTGGCAGATCAGCCCGGATGCCACCCTGCAGCTGGATGCCGAATACCAGCACCGCGAGCAGCGCTCGGTGCCGGGTTATCAACTGCTGGGTGGCACCGAAGTGCCCCACGGCATCGACCCGGACGACCGCCTGGCTTACCAGGATTGGGCAAAGCCTGTGCAAAACGACTCGCTGAACCTGGGCGGGCGCTTCGAGTACCGCTTCAACGAGGCCTGGACCGGCACCTTGAGTGCCTCGCGCAGCAAGGTGGTGATCGACGATTACAGCGCGTTTGCCTGGGGAAGCGAAGAAGGCTGGCAGTCTCATTTCAGCCCGGAAGGCGACTACGACATCTATGATTTCCGCAGCCCTAACGACACCAGGCGGGTCGATGAGGCACAGGCGATGCTAAACGGACGGTTTGACGTTGCTGGTAACACCCATGAGCTGACCGTGGGTACCAGCGCTCAACGTCGGACGCTGGATCAGCGCACCTACTACAACGAACTTCTGGAACACCCCGGGAATATCTACACAGGCTCCCCGGCCCAAGCGCCCTCCGACAAGCCCATTGGCGCCAGCGAACGCCGGCTGGACAGCCGCCAGTACGGCCTGTTCGTCAGCGACCGCATCAGCTTCAACGAACAGTGGCAGACCGTGCTGGGCGCCCGTGAAGTGCGCCTGGATGAAAAGACCTGGGACGAGAACGGTGTTGCCGGGCGCCATACCCGCCAATCCGAGTTGCTTCCCAATGCTGCACTAATTTACAAGCCGCAGCCGGACACGACGGTATACGCCAGCTATGCCAAAGGCCTGTCTGCCGGTGGCACGGCGCCGTGGTTTGCGCTGAACAAATTCGAAAATCTTGCGCCGACGCCTTCGCACCAACTGGAACTTGGCCTCAAGCACGACTGGCAAGGCGTGAGCTTCAGCGCCGCGCTGTTCCAGATCCGCCAGGCCTACCAGTACGCACGCCCGGACGGTGCTGGCAACTTCACCTACGTACAGCAGGGCCAGCAGAAAAACACCGGCCTGGAGCTGGGCGCCAGCGGCTGGGTGAGCCAGAACCTGCAAGTGCAGGCCAGCGCCGCAGCCATTCGTGCGCGGGTGAAAAACAGCGGTACCGATGCCTATGAAGGCCATCAGGCAATCAATGTGCCCAGGTTCCGGGCAGCACTGCACGTGCAATACTCGCTGCCGGTACCGGGCTTGGCACTGCTGGGCGGGGCGCGTTACAGCGCCAGCAAGTATGCGAGCCAGGCCGGCAATGTGGAAGTTGGCGGGTACACCGTGTTCGATGTGGGGAGCCGGTATCGTACGCGCATTGGCGGGTATGACACGGTGCTGCGCCTGACCGTGGATAACGTGTTCGACAAACGCTATTGGCGCGATGTGGGGGATTACCTGGGGGATAACTACCTGTTCCAGGGCGCGCCACGCACGGCTCGGCTGTCGGCCTCCGTCAGCTTCTAGGTTCGTTGGGGCTGCTTTGCAGCCCATTCGCAGCACGAGGCTGCTCCTACAAGGGACTGCGCCAGTTGCAGGGCTCGCGCCCTCCTGTAGGAGCAGCCTTGCGCTGCGAATGGGCCGCAAAGCGGCCCAAATGGCCCTGAAAACAAAAAGCCCCCGGGCTTTTCAGCGCGGGGGCTCTTCGTAGAATGTGGCGGTGAAGAAGGGATTTGAACCCTTGATACGATTTCTCGTATACACACTTTCCAGGCGTGCTCCTTCGACCACTCGGACACTTCACCGTTTCTCTTCAAGCCTTGCGGCCCGTCGAGGTGCGCTAATTTAGTGAAAGACATTCCCTTTGGCAAGCACTTTTTTCAAATTTTTCATGTATTTGCATTTGGACCGCGGTGAACACTGACCGACCAGTCAGCCTTGCTGCTTTACCTGGCCTCTGGCGCTGGGTAACGTCGTCGCCACGCCAACAAAAGGACTCTGCCATGAGCGAGCTGATTACCTACCACGCCGAAGACGGCATCGCCACCCTGACCCTGAACAACGGCAAGGTCAACGCCATCTCGCCAGACGTCATCACCGCCTTCAACGCCGCGCTCGACCGCGCGATCGAAGACCGTGCAGTGGTGATCATCACCGGGCAGCCAGGCATCCTGTCGGGTGGTTACGACCTCAAGGTGATGACCAGCGGCCCGAAAGAGGCCATCGGCCTGGTCACTGCCGGCTCCACCCTCGCCCGCCGCCTGCTGTCGCACCCGTTCCCGGTGGTGGTTGCCTGCCCGGGCAATGCCGTGGCCAAGGGTGCCTTCCTGCTGCTGTCGGCCGATTACCGCATTGGCGTCGAAGAAGCCAAAGGGCCCATGTACAAGGTGTGCCTGAACGAAGTGCAGATCGGCATGACCATGCACCATGCCGGTATCGAACTGGCCCGCGACCGCCTGAGCCCCGCAGCCTTCCACCGCGCGGTGATCAATGCCGAAGTGTTCGACCCGCACGCGGCGGTCGATGCCGGCTTCCTCGACAAGGTGGTGCCTGCCGAGCAGCTGCAAGAAGCGGCGCTGACGGCGGCGCGTGAGTTGAAGAAGCTGAACATGCTGGCGCACAAGAACACCAAGCTGAAAGTGCGCAAAGGCCTGCTGGAGGCGCTGGACAAGGCGATCGAGCTGGACCAGCACCATATGGGCTAGGCGCACCGGCCTCTTCGCGGGCACGCCCGCTCCCACACGAAAACCACAATCTTCAGGCATGTGGTAATGCTGTTGGAGCGGGCGTGCCCGCGAAAGGGCCGGCCCAGACCTACACCAAGGTTTGCCCGAACCAGTGCACACCCGTACACTCCGGCGACCGTCTGGTGTGAGTCGTACCATGCTTTATTCCTTGCGCATGCTTCTGCTGGCGCTGCATTTCCTTGTGGTTGGCATCGTGGGCCTGGTCATTGGCCTGTGCCGCCCTTTCAACCCCGACAACAGCCGGGTATTCGCCCACCTCTACAGCCGGCCGGCCACCTGGCTGATGCGCATCAAGGTCAAGGCCGAGGTCGGCCCGCTGTGGGACCAGCCCCCCGGTTGCGTGATCATCGCCAACCACCAATCCAACTACGACCTGTTCGTGGTGGGCCAAGCGGTGCCACGACGCACCGTGGCCATCGGCAAGAAGAGCCTGGGCTGGGTGCCGTTGTTCGGCCAGCTGTTCTGGCTGGGCGGCAACGTGCTGATCGACCGCAAGAACAGCTACCAGGCCCGCAAGGCGCTGCAGGAAACCACCCGCGTGCTGCAGGATGACACCTCGATCTGGGTATTCCCCGAAGGCACGCGTAACCCTGGCGAACACTTGCTGCCCTTCAAGAAAGGCGCGTTCCACATGGCCATCGAGGCAGGTGTGCCGATTGTGCCGGTGTGCGTCAGCCGCTACGCCACGCGCATGAACCTGAACAGCTGGCGCCAGCGCACGGTAGTAGTGCGCTCACTGCCGCCCATCGCCACCGCCGGCATGACCCAAAAGGACATTCCGGCGCTGATCGAGCAGTGCCGGGTGCAGATGCAGCAATGCATCGACCGCATGGAACACGAGCTGGCCTGAAGCGGGTTGCTCTTGGGCCGGGTACGGCCCAAGCTGTACCCCGTGTTCAACCGGAATAAGCGGGCAACCATGGGTCGAGTCGTGGCATCGGCGGTGTACAGCGCCGGCAGAAAGGTCACCAACATCAGCATCGACGAAGGCAGCGAGTGGGCGCGCAAGCCGGGGCACTTTGTGTGGATCGGCCTGGAAGAGCCCAACGCCGAGGAGCTGGCCAACCTGCAATGCCAGTTCAACCTGCACGAACTGGCCATCGAAGACGCCCTGGAAAAGCACAGCCGGCCCAAACTAGAAACCTTCGGCGACGCGCTGTTCATCGTCACCTATTCGCCAGTGCGCCACGAAGGCAAGCTGGAGTTCATCGAAACCCATATCTTTGCCGGCAACGGTTACATCATCACCTGCCGAAATGGCCACTCCAAGTCCTACGCCCTGGTGCGCCAGCGCTGCGAGGCCCGGCCGCTGCTGCTGGAGCACGGTGAAGACTTTGTGCTGTACGCCCTGCTCGACTTCGTCACCGAGAACTACCAGCCGGTCAGCGAGGCCATTCATGGCGAGATCGAAGAGCTGGAACAAAGCGTGCTCGGCGGTTCTTTGCAGGAAGACGACATCCGCCGCCTGCACAGCCTGCGTCGCGACATCCTGCGCCTGCGCCGCTATGTGGCGCCGATGGTGGAAGTGAGCGAGGAGTTGCAGCGCCTGAGCTTCCCGTTTATCGACAAGAACATGCGCCCGTATTTTCGAGATGTGCAGATCCACGTGACACGGCAGATGGAAGACCTGGCCGGCATCCGTGACATCGCCAGCCAGACCATAGAGATCGGCATGCTGCTGGAGTCGTCACGGCAGAGCATCGTGCAACGCAAGTTCGCGGCCTGGGCGGCGATCCTGGCGTTCCCTACGGCGATTGCCGGGATTTACGGCATGAACTTTCAGAACATGCCGGAGCTGGGGTGGCACTATGGGTATTTCGGGGTACTGGGGGTAATCGTGCTGGGGTGTACGGGGTTGTTTGCCAGCTTCAAGAAGTCTGGCTGGCTCTGAGATTACTGGGGCCGCTTTGCGGCCCAATCGCCGGCAAGCCAGCTCCCACAAGGGCTCCACAGGCCTCCCGGCAGTGCAGTCCTGTGGGAGCTGGCTTGGGCGATTGAGCTGCAAGGCAGCCCCACAAGGGCTCCACAGGCCTCCCAGGCAGTGCAGCCCTGTGGGAGCTGGCTTGCCGGCGATTGGGCTGCAAGGCAGCACCACAAGGGCTCCACAGGCCTCCCAGGCAGTGCAGCCCTGTGGGAGCTGGCTTGCCGGCGATTGGGCTGCAAGGCAGCACCACAAGGGCTCCACAGGCCTCCCAGGCAGTGCAGCCCTGTGGGAGCTGGCTTGCCGGCGATTGGGCTGCAAGGCAGCACCACAAGGGCTCCACAGGCCTCCCAGGCAGTGCAGCCCTGTGGGAGCTGGCTTGCCGGCGATTGGGCTGCAAGGCAGCCCCTGCCACTACGCCGCGTTATGCTTGCTCGTTGGCTGCTGGACAAAGCGCATCATCCACTCCCCCACCAGGTCGCCTTGGTGCTCGCTAGCCAGGCTGGCCACGGCCTTGTGGTACACCTCATCCCCCAGGTACTCCTGGCGGGCATCCAGCAGCGCGCGGGAGTAGTCGTGCACGAACTCCGGGTGGCCCTGGAAGCACAGCACCTGGTCACGAATGTGGTACGCCGCATTCGGGCAGAAATCGCTTGAAGCAATCACCGTGGCGCCTTCCGGCAATTCGGTCACCTGGTCCTGGTGGCTGATCAGCAAGGTCAGCTCCGACACCTCCGGGTCCATCCACGGCGCATGGGCCGCCAGCGAGTAGCGATGGATGCCCACGCCCCAGCCCTTGTCGGCCCGCTCGGCCTTGCCACCCAGGGTCAACGCCAGCAACTGATGGCCAAAACACACACCCAACAGCTTCTCGCCACGCTCGTACAGTTTCAGCAAGTAGGCCTTGAGTGTCTGGATCCAGGCATCGGTACCGAACGAATCGGCCTTGCTGCCCGTCACAAGGTAGGCATCAAACACTTCATTGTCGGCGGGATAGTCGCCGTGCATCACGTTGTAGACACGAAATTCGGCGGCGATCGGCTGACGCGAGAAGAGCTGCTCGAACATCCTGCCGTAGCCCTGGTACTGCGCCGTCAACTCCGGTCGCAGGACATCGGTTTCAAGGATGCAGATGCGTAACGACATAGGGGTAGTCCTGAACGACATGGGTGGGAATCTGCTGTAGAGACTGACGCGAAAGGCACGTACAAGCAAGTAGGCTGCACTGACGAACGGTCACATTTCGTCGGTAACCGCCTGGCACTTGCGCCACTGTCTAGCCGGAGCATGCCAGCCAGATGGCACATGGCCTCATAGCGAATGGAAATCACTGACCCAGACAATTAGAACAAAGGGTTCTCAAACATGGATCACACACACCCTACTGTTGGTTGTATATCCACTTTCAAGAGGCAGGCAGTTGAGGCACCACGCGGTGCCACTGTGATCGACCCGAAGCGCGACAAGGAAGCCAACGGGTATTCAGGAATAACAACAAGAAGGCGGTCCGCCATGTTCAGACAATCGAAAATTCGCCAAGCTGGGCTCATTCTTTTTGCCACGACTTTGCTGTTGATTTTGCCGAACCTGACACGTTTGTTCGGCTGACAGCGGCGGTGGCGCCAACAGGCAGCACACAGGTAACCTGCCGGCCTTGATGGTCGGAGATTGCCCATGCGCCACTGCCTTGCCCTGTTTGCGTTGTTCCTGAGCCTGCCGCTGTCGGCAGCGCAACTGCACCTTGAACTGGGTGCCAGCGCGCGCGAGTGGAGCAGCGCCGAGTTGCTCGGCCACCCAGAGGCGCAGGATATCAGCGTCGATCAGGATGTTTCCTACAAACGCCCCATGCACTATCGGGCGGTGCCGTTGGCCACGCTGCTTGTAGGCGTGAGCCCCAGCGATCACCTGCAAGCCGTGGCACTGGATGGCTTTGCCGCCGAGATGCCCGCCGCAACGCTGCTGCAGCAAGGGCCGGCACGGGCCTGGCTGGCCGTGGAACACCCCGACAAGCCCTGGCCCGCACTGGGCAAGGGCAAACCCAGCGCGGGGCCGTTTTATATCGTGTGGACAGAACCCCGGGCCAGCGGCATCCGCCCGGAGCAGTGGCCATTCCAGATTTCTACCCTGCGTAAACTGGCGGCTGTCGAGACGCGGTTCCCGGCATTGCTACCCGACCCGAAGTTGCCAGCTGACAGCCCCGTGCGCGAGGGCTTTGCCTTGTTCCAGCAGAACTGCATGGCGTGCCACCGCCTGAACGGCGCCGGGGATGCGCAGATGGGGCCGGATTTGAACATGCCGCACAACCCGACCGAGTATTTTCAACCGGGTTATTTGCGCAAGTTGATTCGCGACCCGCAAAGCCTGCGGCAGTGGCCACAGGCAAAGATGCCGGGGTTTACTGAAAGTGTACTGAGTGAACAGGAGCTGGATGCCTTGCTGGCCTATCTGGGGCACATGGCCGGGCGTAAACCGTAAGCGCAGCGTGTGCTTTTTCGCGGGCTTGCCCGCTCCCACAGGATCACCACAGGGCTAAACATTGTGAGATACCTCTGGGAGCCCCGCGAAAAAGGCAACGGATAGCTTCAGGCAGTCTGCCGTTCGTGCTTGACGCCCCACCCTTCCACCTCCCCCCCATAAGGTGTCACCAGCTGCTCAAAGGTCTCTTCAAAGTCGCCAATACCGCCATAGGTGGCGTACATGACCTTGCTCAGCTCCAGGTGCCAGGCACCGTCGCCCAGCTCTTTCACCTGGGCATTGAGCGATTCGCCACGAAACTGCCCGGCGGCACGACGGGCCCCTGCTTCGTCGGGGAATACGGCATAGAACTCGATGGGGTGGATCTGGGTGAAGTCGAAACCGCCTGCTTTCATCTGGCGCAGGACGTTGGTGCTGATATCGTCGTTCTGGCTGCTCATGAATCGTCCTCCTGAATAAAGCAATGGATAGACTTTCCGTGCACTACGCACCTGCCGGCAATCAATGGCCGAACAGTTCGAGCTGATGCAAGACGCGAATTGAAACGGCGCCAACCCGCAGAATAGGCGGGCACCTTTCATCATCGTAGCGCCTGAACAGGCGCCACGCAAACGTGTGGGTCAAGGCGCTTCGTGGATGCTGGTGATGGTCACCCCACTATGCTCCTTGAGCCAGCGGGCGGTCGGGGAGATGGTGCGGTCCTGGAAGTCGTTGAGGTCCAGTTCATCCATAACCGGGAACAGCTGCGAACGGATGGCCCTTGCGGCTTCCTCTTCGCTGGGACGATGCTCAGCCCGCAGCATCATGGTGGACGGTTCGCCTTTTTGATCGGCAAAAGTGACTTCCCACTCTTTCATTGAACAAGTCCTCCCAATCCAGAGACACCAAGGTGTGATGCCTGATCAACTGACCTTGGGGCTGGGAAAATGTTCAGTCTGTAAGGGCCTCTTCGCGCGGCAGGCCCGCTCCCACAGGGATATCAACGGCGGGATTGCGATGATATCCCTGTGGGAGCGGGCTTGCCCCGCGAACGGGCCGCAAAGCGGCCCATTTTGCAGCCTTACTTCGGTGTGCCGTGTACCACACCGGCCGTGTTATCCAGCAGGCTCTTGGTCGCCGTCTGGATATACGCTTCCAGCTTCTTCAGCATTTCCGGCTGGTCCGGGCTTTCGATCAGCTCGGCCTTGAACTCGCTGCCCAGCTGGTAGCGGTACATGCGCGGGGTCATGTCCTTGGACTCGATCAGGATGCGGTCGCCCTGCACCAGGCCGACGATCTGCTCGCTGCCCGAGGGCTTGATCATGCCCATGCCCTGGTCACCCTCAGGCAGGTTGAGCAGGTCGCGCCCCCAGCACTGGTGGCGGGTCTCGCCACCCAGGCGGCCCATGATGGTCGGCACGATGTCGACCTGGGTGCCCACGGTGTGATTCACCGCACCAAACTTCTCCTGAATGCCCGGGGCAATCAGCAGCAGCGGCACGTTGAAACGGCCCAGGTCCAGCTCGGTGACTTGCTGGTGATTGCCAAAACCATGGTCGCCGACGATGACGAACAGTGTTTCCTTGAAGTAAGGCTCTTTGCGCGCCTTCTCGAAGAACTGGCCCAGCGCCCAGTCCGAATAACGCATGGCAGTGAGGTGCTCGTCCAGGCGGCCTTGCCCGGTGACCTTCTCGACCGGCAGGTCTTTGGGCAGCGCGTACGGGGTGTGGTTGGACAGGGTCTGCAGCAGCGCGTAGATCGGTTTCTTGCCGTCGTGCTTGGCCAGTTCCTCGTTGCCGCGGTCGAACATGTCCTGGTCGGACACGCCCCAGGTCGGGTCGGAGAACACCGGGTTGACGAAGTCGTTACGGCCGATGAAGGTGGTCATGCCCTGGTTGCCGAAGAACCCGGACTGGTTATCCCAGGCAAAATCGCCGTTGTAGACGTACACGTCGTCGTAATCACGGGCGCTGAGCAGTGCCGGCAAGCCAGACAGCTTGTGGCCACCTTCCGGGGTCTGCATCAGGTATTCGAAGCCTGGCAGGTTGGGGAAGCAGGCCATGGTGGCGAACATGCCCTGGTGGGTATGGGTGCCGTTGGAGAAGAAGCGGTCGAACAGCAGGCCTTCTTTGGCCAGCTTGTCGAAGTACGGGGTGATGTTGTTGGGGCTGCCCAGCGCGCCCACCGAGTGGCCGGCGAAGCTTTCCATCAGGATCACCACCACGTTCTTGATCGGCAGGGTGCGCTCAGCCGGCGGCACGAAGTCGCGGCGGATGGCAGCCTCGTCGGCATCGACCAGGGTGTCGTGGGGGGTCAGCAGCTGTTCACGCACGCTTTGCGTGGCCACGTTCTGCTCCAGCACCGGCTTCCAGATGTTGGCGCGGTCTTCGCCAAAGCGGCTCTTGGCGGCGTCGATCAGTGTCAGGGTGCCGTTCAGGCCCAGCTGGTTGACGAAGTTGGAGTCGGTGGTGAAGGCATCACCCCAGCGCATTGGCGGGCCTTGGCGCAGGGTGCCACGGGCAGCGACCACGGCCACCAGCAAAATCACCATGAACACTGCCACGCGTTTGTACCACGGGGCAACGCGGTGCAGGCCATCGCCACGGGTGGCGCGGTCGATCCCTTTGAACAGCAGGCTCAGCAGCCAGGTGCCGAAGGCCCAGGCCAGCAGGTAGCGCACCACCGGGAAACCGTACCAGAGCATGCTCATGACGGTTTTAGGGTCTTCCTTGATGTACTGGAACACCAAGCCGTTGAGGCGCTGGTGGAACTCGCGGTAGAAGTCCATTTCCATCAGGCCGAGGAACATCACCACGCTCGAGGTGAGGGTCAGCCAGAAGCGGAACACGCCACGCCGGGCCATCGCCCAAGGGCTGAGGATGGCCAGCAGCAGCGGAATGCTGAGGTACACCACTACCCGCAGGTCGAAGCGCAACCCGTTGAGGAAGCCTTCGGCGACGGTCGAATAAGGGGTATCGCCGATCATGTCGCTGTTGTAGACCAGCAGCGCCAGGCGCACCAGGCTGAGCATCAGCATGATCACAAGGCCGCTGAGCAGCGTGTAGGCCAGGTGGGATTTCAGGGTCGGCGAAAACGACGTTCGCGCGCCCTGTTGCTTCAAGGCGTCCGTGTTAGCCATGAATGGGAAGGTCCTAGGATTGCGGTTTGCGAAGAGGCGCTGGCGCTAGACCAACGCAGCATTGTGCGGGTGCGGATTCTGTTTAAACCAATGTGAAAATTTTGTCACTGGGATGTTGCGGCTTTTGTCTGTGCCGGCCTCTTCGCGGGCTTGCCCGCTCCCACAGGAGCCCCACAACTGTTGAGAGCGACGCAATACCTGTGGGAGCGGGCGAGCCCGCGAAAAGGCCGGCACAGGCGTTCAGATGCGCACATTCCCCCGCGGCCCGGCAATCGCCCAGATCACCAGCCCCACCACCGGCAGCAGTGCAATCAACAAGATCCACAACACCTTGATACCCACCTCGCTGCCACTCTTGATCACATTGAGGATGGCCCAGATATCCAGCGCCAGAATGATCAGCCCGACCAGGCTGTTGAATGTAGACCCCATGCTTAAACTCCTTGCCCAGAGGCTTTGCTGCACAGCATAGCCAGCTATCGCACCAATAGAAGGGAATCCTTGGCCGTTGGCGCAGGTCCCTGAGTAGACTGACTGCAATAATTGATTCGAGGTTCGCATGCCCCCCGCACACAGCCAAAGCGCCGCCCCATCGTCACTGCTGCACGCCTGGCGCCAGCAGGTTGCCAATACCCCCTGGCTCAGTGCCGGCCTGGGCCTGAGCCTGCTGGCTGTGGTCGCACTGCTGGCGGCCAGCTTCTGGAATGCGGTTAACGGCGACCATGCCGATAACCTGCACCTGGCCGTGCTGGGTGGGTTGTCCGGCTTTGGCGCCACCGCACTGGGTGCGGTGCTGGCAGTGGTGCTGCGCGACGTCAGCGCCCGCAACCAGGATGTGATGCTTGGTTTTGCGGCCGGCATGATGCTGGCCGCCAGTTCGTTTTCGCTGATTCTGCCGGGCCTGGACGCCGCCCGCGAGATCACCGGCAACGGCCCCGCTGCGGCGTTTACCGTGGTGTTAGGCATGGGCCTGGGCGTGCTGCTGATGCTGGGCCTGGACCGTTTCACCCCGCATGAGCACGAAAGTACCGGCCCGTGCGGCCCTGAGGCCGAGCGCATCAGCCGGGTGTGGTTGTTCGTGCTGGCGATCACCCTGCACAACCTCCCCGAAGGCATGGCGATTGGCGTGAGCTTCGCCAATGGCGACATGAACATCGGGCTGCCACTGACCAGCGCCATCGCCATTCAGGACATCCCTGAGGGGCTGGCCGTCGCGCTGGCCCTGCGCGCCACCGGGCTGTCGAACATGAAAGCCGCACTGGTTGCGATCGGGTCCGGGCTGATGGAGCCGCTGGGTGCGGTAATCGGGCTTGGGATTTCGACCGGTTTTGCCCTCGCCTACCCGATCAGCATGGGACTGGCGGCGGGGGCGATGATCTTTGTGGTAAGCCACGAGGTGATCCCCGAAACCCACCGTAACGGGCACCAGACGGCGGCGACCTTGGGCTTGATGGGCGGGTTTGCGGTGATGATGTTTCTGGATACCGCGCTGGGCTGAAGTTTTGAGGTTGCCAGTGCCGGCCTCTTCGCGGGCTTGCCCGATCCCACAGGAACTCCGCTGTCCTCAGGCCCGGTTTTATACCTGTGGGAGCGGGCAAGCCCGCGAAGAAACAAACGATGAAATCAGACGTGTACAGCGACTTTCAGGGCTTCGAGGGCCGGCTCGACCTTGATGCCCAGCTCGGCCCCCAGCTCCAGCACCCGCGCCAGGTCGTTCTGGCCCACCATCACCACCTGCAGCTCGTCATCCAGCAGCTGGCTGAAGTTCAGCAGCACATAACCACCGGCTTCTTTGTTCAACGCGCCCATCTGTACCTGGATGCGGTTGAGCGCGGTCAGTGGCTCGGTGCGGGCCAGCTGCTTGGGCTTGAGGGTGAACGGCACGCTGTTGTCGAACGAGTCGCTGATCTGCTGGAACAGGTCCTGGTAGCTGTCGGCCTGGAACACCACCGTGTCCGGCAGGCTGCCCAGCACCACCCATTCACCCAGCGGGATTGGGAAGCTGTCGTCGTAGTTGATGTCCGGGTTGGCTGCCAAGAAAGCGGCCGGGTCGGCGTAGGCCTGGGCGGCCTCGTCGGCGATGCGCTCGATGTCGGCCTCACGCATGCAGCCGGCGCCAATGAGGCTGATGAATTCGAGCAACTGAGTTTTCATGAAAGGGGGCCTGCGACGGGTGAAAAGTCGCCAAGGATAGCCGCAAATGCCCCCTTGCGGTTAGCCGGCCAGCGTTTGCAGGCGTGCAGCAGCGTCCACTGCACCCATGGTTTGCGCCGCCATCAGCGCGGTGGCGCCGCGGGCATCCTGGCGCGCCG
This sequence comes from Pseudomonas sp. YNh, assembly GCF_037993085.1. Lineage (NCBI taxonomy): Bacteria > Pseudomonadati > Pseudomonadota > Gammaproteobacteria > Pseudomonadales > Pseudomonadaceae > Pseudomonas > Pseudomonas sp. YNh. The sequence continues at coordinate 38,886 of NZ_JBBMRJ010000023.1, forward strand.
GGTCGGCGCCCTGGGCCAACAGGTATTCAAGGATTTCGCTGCGGTTGAACATGGCCGCCAGCATCAACGCGGTGCGCCCGTCCTGCGCAGCGGCGTCCACCGGCACGCCGTGCTCCAGCAGCAGGCGGATCATGGCCAGGTCCCCCTTGAACGCGGCTCCGGCAATGGGCAACTGGCCGTTGTCGTTGGCAATCAGCGGGTCGGCACCTTGCGCCAGTAGCACGCGCACCGCCTCGTGGTGGCCGTGGTAGCTGGCCAGCATCAGTAGCGTGTCACCCTTGTGGTTGCGCAGGTTGGCCGGCAGGCCACTGGCGAGCAAGCGCCCAAGCATTTCGGCATCGCCCTGGCGGGCACGTTCGAATACCTGCTCTGCGAATGCAGCGGTTTCGTCATCGGTCATGGTGGCGGGCGCGGTTTGGCTGGACATCGGGAACCTCCTGGCATAAATGATTGCCCAAGTCTTTGTCAGGCACGCCATTGCGGTCAAAGGTTCAGATTCTATAGGGCCGATAGGCAAAGCCGGATCCGTGCAAAATGCACTGTGCAAAATGCACGACCATGCAACCTGCACGGTGCCGCCTCTGAAAACAACCCATAAGTGACTGAATTTACTGGATTTTTCTTGCAATCAAGTTCTGGCACGGTCGCTGCAACCATCAACTCATGTCTGCCACATAACAGCCAGGAGTTGATATGGACCTCATCCAGCAAAAGTTCGTCTCGGTATTTTCGGCCTATCAAGTGAACACCCAGGCGCGCCCTGATGGCGGGGTGTTGCTTACCCTGCGCGCGACGGATGGCAAGGTGACCCGCCGGGTGTTGACCTATGGGCAACTGCACAGCGCCGAACAGCTGTCCTGGGCGATCAGCGCCATCCGCCGTGACTTGGCTGAACAGGCCAGTGAATTGCCGGTGATTGGCATGCTGCAAAGCCAGCAACGGTTTGCCCTGCCGACCTACCGCTGAGTTTTGTATTGCCAGATCTGGCCTCTTCGCAGCACAAGGCTGCTCCTGCAAGTGAACGCGACCGCCGACCGGACGCGATCTCCTGTAGGAGCAGCCTTGTGCTGCGAAGAGGACGGCAAGGCCGTCAGAATTGGTCAATCCCCAGAAACGCCCGCGCAGTCGCATCCCCGGTAAACTGCGCCTGCACGCCTTGCTCGCTGCCATACAGACGCAGCGCCAGGCAAAACGGCGTATCGCCCAGCTCTACCCAGCGACGCGTGCCCGCTGGTACCACCAGCTGATCACCCTTCTCGCACAGTACCGAGTACACCCAGTCGCCCAACCGCAGGCCAACCTGAGCACGTCCACTGACCACGGCAAACACCTCTTCGGCGCCATGCACATGCTCATCGCGTACATCGGCCTGCACCGGGGCTTCACCGTCACGGTTCAACAACACGCAGGCCTTGCTGCCGTGTGCTGTCATCAACTGGTCCAGATGCTCACGGCATACGTCCAGCACCTCGTCTTGCGCTGTGCCGGGCCGCACCCGCAGGCCATGCTCGCGGTGGGTAAAAAGCACGCCCTGTTCGGCCAGGGTAACGGCGATGTCCTCGTGGTGGGTCAGCACCTTGTTCGGCAGTTCCGGGCTGGCGGGGTGGAAAACGCTGAGAATGCTCATCAGGGGCGGGTCCTGGTCGGTTGCGAACAAAGGGCAATGATAACGGCTGCAGCCAAGGCTGCGGCACTGGCCATACCAAAGGTGAAGGTGGGGCCCAGCAGTTTCCAGCTGTAGCCCGAATACAATGCCCCCAGCGCACCGCCGGTGCCCGACAGCGCCGCGTACAATGCCTGGCCCTGGCCCTGCTGGCGGGCGCCGAAACTGGCTTGCACGAACGCGATGCTGGCAGCGTGGAAGCAGCCGAATGTGGCCGCGTGCAGCAGCTGGGCGAAGATCAGCACGGCCGGTTCCTGGGCCAGATTGCCCAGCAACACCCAACGCAGCGCCGCCAGCAGGAAGCTGACCAGCAATACGCGTTGCACACTGAAGCGCGCGAACAGCCGGCTCATGACCATGAACATCAGCACCTCGGCCACCACCCCCAGCGCCCACAGCAGGCCGATGGCACTGCGGCTGTAGCCCAGGTGCTCAAGGTGCAGGGTAAGGAAGGTGTAGTACGGCCCGTGGCTGAGTTGCATCAGCGCCACACAGGCGTAGAACGCGATCACCCCCGGGGCACGCAACTGCTGCACAAAACCACCCGCCCCGCTGCGCTCGCCCTGCTCCACCGGCTGGGCATTGGGCACCCACAGGCTGGCGGCGACGATGCCGGCCATGATCGTGACCAGGGCCACCGGGTAGATGTCCAGGCTCAGCCATTCGAACAGGCGGCCCAAGCCAACCACCGTGAGGATGAAGCCGATCGAGCCCCACAGGCGCACCTGGCTGTAGCGCGCTGTTTGCCCGTGCAGGTGGGCCAGGGTGATGACCTCGAACTGCGGCAGCACGGCATGCCAGAAGAACGCATGCAGGGCCATCACCAGCGCCAGCCAGGCGTAGCTTTTGCCGAAGAAGATCAGGGCGAAGGTGGCCAGGGTAGACAACGCGCCCAGGCGCACGATCAGCAAGCGCTGGCCGGTACGGTCGCCCAGCCAGCCCCACAGGTTGGGGGCGATGCAGCGCATCAGCATGGGAATGGCCACCAGCTCGCCGATGCGCGCCGGGGAGAAGCCCAGGTGGTCGAAGTACAGCGCCAGGAAGGGGGCGGTGGAGCCTAGCAGGGCGAAGTAAAAGAGATAGAAGCTGGACAGGCGCCAGTAGGGAATTGCGGGCATGGGTTCAGCCAATCATGTTGTGTCCTGCAGTGGCCTCTTCGCGGGCTTGCCCGCTCCCACAGGGATATCACAGGACCCGAGGGCCGCTTAATACCTGTGGGAGCGGGCAAGCCCGCGAAGAGGCCTGTGCAGGTGAATCAGAGCTGGCCCAGCACCGGGGTGGTTACCTTCACATCGGCATTCTGTGCGCGGTGGCGCAGCAGGTGGTCCATCAGCGCGATGGCCATCATCGCCTCGGCGATCGGCGTGGCGCGGATGCCCACGCACGGGTCGTGGCGGCCTTTGGTGATGACGTCCACCGGGTTGCCGTCGACGTCGATCGAGCGGCCCGGGGTGGTGATGCTGGAGGTCGGTTTCAGCGCCAGGTGGGCAACGATTGGCTGGCCCGAAGAAATGCCGCCCAGGATGCCGCCAGCGTTATTGCTGAGGAAGCCTTCCGGGGTGAGCTCGTCACGGTGCTCGGTGCCGCGCTGGGCCACGCTGGCGAAGCCGGCGCCGATTTCCACGCCCTTGACCGCGTTGATGCTCATCAGCGCATGGGCCAGTTCTGCGTCCAGGCGGTCGAAGATCGGTTCGCCCAGGCCCGGCATCACGCCCTCGGCCACCACGGTGATCTTGGCACCCACCGAGTCCTGGTCACGGCGCAGTTGGTCCATGTACGCCTCCAGCTCCGCCACCTTGTCCGGGTCGGGGCTGAAGAAGGCGTTCTGCTCCACCGATTCCCAGGTCTTGAACGGGATTTCGATCGGGCCCAACTGGCTCATGTAGCCACGCACGGTGATGCCCTGGGTGGCCAGATACTTCTTGGCGATGGCACCGGCGGCCACGCGCATGGCGGTTTCGCGGGCCGAGCTGCGGCCACCGCCGCGGTAGTCGCGGATGCCGTACTTGTGGTGGTAGGTGTAGTCGGCGTGGGCCGGGCGGAACAGGTCCTTGATGGCCGAGTAGTCCTTGGACTTCTGGTCGGTGTTGCGGATCAGCAGGCCGATCGAGCAACCGGTGGTGCGGCCTTCGAACACGCCGGAAAGGATTTCCACCTCATCGGCTTCCTGGCGCTGGGTGGTGTGCCGGCTGGTGCCGGGCTTGCGCCGGTCGAGGTCATGCTGCAGGTCGGCCAGGGAAATTTCCAGGCCCGGTGGGCATCCATCGACAATGGCGACCAACGCCGGGCCATGGCTTTCGCCAGCGGTGGTGACAGTGAACAGCTTGCCGTAGGTATTACCGGACATGGACGCTCCGCGAGTTCTGCCTGAAATGGACGAAAGCGGCAGTATACAGATGGATTGGTTGTCTGTACTGGCCCTATCGCCGGCGAGCCAGCTCCACAGGTAATCTACAAGGCCTGGGCCTGTTGCAGAACTGTGGGAGCTGGCTTGCCGGCGATAGGGCCGAGCCTGCAACACACAACCCTAGAACCTTCCCGCAAACACTGGGTCAAACCTTCATCTCCCCATGTAGTACCGCATGATGTCGCGCCTCGTCGCCTTGCTCTTCCTGCTGTGCACCGGCCTGGCCCAGGCCGCCGCCCCTACCGTGCTGCAACGCCCGATCGACCTGGACACTGGCCAGGGCGTGCTGCACGGCAGCCTGCTGCTGCCGCAACAGGCCACCCCGCCGCCGGTGGTGCTGATCATCGCTGGTTCCGGCCCCACCGACCGCGATGGCAACAACCCGGCGTCGGGCCGCATCGACAACCTCAAGCGGCTGGCCCTGCTGCTGGCCAGCGAGCACATCGCCAGCGTGCGCTACGACAAGCGCGGGGTGGCTGCCAGCCAGCCGGCCACGCCCGATGAGCGCGACCTCAGCGTGGAGCGCTACGTGGCCGATGTGGTCGCCTGGAGCCACAAACTCAAGGCCGACCCGCGCTTCGGCCCGCTGATCCTGGTCGGCCATAGCGAAGGCGCGCTGATCGCCAGCCTGGCCGCCGAGCAGGCCGGCGCCAGCGCAGTGATCACCTTGGCCGGCAGCGGCAGGCCGCTGGCCGACGTACTGCGCGAGCAACTGGCCCAGCGCCTGCCCCCGGCGCAACTGGCCGGTGGCAGCGCCCTGCTCGACCGCCTGCAGGCCGGGCAAACCAGCCTGGAAGTGCCCGCGCCACTGCGCCAGGTGTTCCGCCCCAGCGTGCAGCCGTACCTGATCTCGCTGTTCCAGCAGAACCCGGCGGCAGCCTTTGCCCGCCTGCCCATGCCCGCATTGATCGTGCAGGGGCGCAACGACGTGCAGGTGGACGTGACCGACGCCGAACGGCTGAAGGCGGCCAAGCCGGATGCGCAGCTTGTGCTGATCGACGGCATGAACCACATGCTGCGCATCAGCCCCCGGGGCATGAGCCAGCAGCGCGACAGCTACCTCAACCCCGAGCTGCCGCTGGCGCGCGAGCTGGGGGAGCGAATTGTGACGTTCATCCAGCATTTGCCTTCGGCGTGAGGTAAACGGGCTCAGGTCCGTGGCAAGCCTGCCGATACAGCAGGCATAGCCGAGGACAAGCCTGATGACCACAGCCCCCGCCGCCGTAGAGCCGGCCGATGAACCCCAGGAAAGCCCTGCCCTGCCTTGGGCCGAGCTGGCCGCCGAACACTTCCAGCTGCTGCGCCTGGCCGCTCTGCCCACCGACCGCAGCACCGGCGCACGGCCGCTGCGCTTTGTGCAGTTCGGCTATGCAGAGCGCCACGACAAGGCCCACAGCCTGCTGCGCATGGAAATCCAGTTGCCTGGGCAAAAGGTGCACAAAGAGCAAAACCGCCTGGATATCCGCGTCGACCATGCCGAGCGACTGGTGCGCATTGGCAGTGAACATGGCCTGCAACTGGAGCCGGTGAACCGTGGCATCGGCCGCTTCATGCTGGCCCAGGCCGCACAGTGGCTGCAGCGCAAATGGCCGCACTACCGGGTGGAAGGCATGGCGCTGCCGAGCAAGGATTCCCTCAACGAGGACTCACGCCTGCGCCGTGACCACTGCTTGCGCGGGGTGGGTATCGAGGTGGAGTACGAGGACGGTCAGCACCTGAAGGGACGTACCGTGGACATGACCGTCGGCCAGCTGAAGGCCGCATGGAGCAACGAGCGCTTGCAGCGGGTGGACATTCTGGATGCTGCCAACCTGCTGCAGCAGGCGGACCAGCAGTTGCAGGAAAAGGAAGGGCAACTGCGCGAGCGCGATGAACGGGTGGCCAAGTACCACCGCGAAGACAGCGGCCTGCGCTTTACCATTACCTGCCTGGTGGCGTTTGCGGTGTTTCAGGCGGGGTTGTTGATCTGGATAGCCACCCGCTGACGCCGCGTCGCGGCCATCGCCGGCAAGCCAGCTCCCACAGGATTACCACAGGCTTGAATATTGTGAATAACCTGTAGGAGCCGGCTTGCCGGCGATTGGGCTGCAACGCAGCCCCTCCCGACCTAAACGCGGGCCTTGAACAATTCCTGATGCTGGCGGCACTGCTCCGCGGTGAGCATGAACACCCCATGCCCGCCACGCTCGAACTCCAGCCAGGCAAAGTCCACCTCGGGGTACAACGCCTCGACATGGATCTGGCTGTTACCCACTTCAACAATCAGCAAGCCCTTGTCGGTCAGGTGGTCTGCAGCTTCCGCCAGCATGCGCCGCACCAGGTCCAGGCCGTCGTTGCCGCAGGCCAGGCCCAGTTCTGGCTCGTGGTGGTACTCGGCCGGCATATCGTCGAAGTCTTCGGCATCGACATACGGCGGGTTGGACAGGATCAGGTCGAAACGCTGCCCCGGCAAACCGCCAAAGCCATCGCCCTGCACGGTGTACACACGGCCGTCCAGGCCATGGCGCTCGATATTCTGGTTGGCCACTTCAAGGGCCTCGAACGACAGGTCGGCCAGCACCACCTCGGCCTCGGGGAACACGTCGGCCGCGACGATACCGATGCAGCCCGAACCCGTGCACAGGTCGAGAATGCGCGCCGGCTCGCTCGCCAGCCACGGCTCGAAGCGTTTTTCGATCAGTTGGCCAATGGGCGAGCGCGGCACCAGCACACGTTCGTCGACGATGAACGACATGCCGCAGAACCAGGCTTCGCCCAACAGATAGGCGGCTGGCACCCGCTCTTCGATACGGCGCTTGAGCAAATGCTGCAGGCGTACCCGCTCGTCGTCCTCGAGCATGCAGTCCAGGTAGCTGTCGGCCACCTCCCATGGCAGGTGCACTGCGCCCAGCACCAGCAGGCGGGCCTCGTCCCAGGCGTTGTCGGCACCGTGGCCGAAGAACAGGTCGTGCTCGTGGAAGCGGCTGACCGCCCAGCGGATGTAGTCGCGCAACGTGCGCAGACGGGATGTGATCACGGGGTACTCCTATTTCAGACCGGACAAAAGTCTAACAGCCCCACCCGCACATTTGTTCGTTTGCAGCGCCCAAAGGCTAGCCACAGGCCAGTAACCATGCCGCTTGCGTTGTCAACCATTCCCATTGGCGTCAAGGCAGGGGACAATAGGTATACAAAAGCCCTTCCAAGGAGCCCTTGATGTCCGTTCCAACCACGATGTTCCGCCTCACTGGCCGCGACTACCCGCCGGCCAAGCTGAGCCACGCCAGCCTGATCATCATCGATGCGCAAAAGGAGTACCTCAGTGGGCCCCTGCAGCTGTCGGGCATGGACGAGGCCGTGGCCAACATCGCCAGGTTGCTCGACGCCGCCCGCAAGAGCGGCCGTCCGATCATCCATGTTCGCCACCTGGGCACAGTCGGTGGCCGCTTCGATCCACAGGGGCCTGCCGGCCAGTTCATTCCGGGGCTGGAGCCGCTGGAAGGTGAAATCGTCATTGAAAAGCGCATGCCCAACGCATTCAAGAACACCCAACTGCACGAAACGCTGCAGGCGCTTGGCCATCTCGACCTGATTGTCTGCGGCTTCATGAGCCATTCCAGCGTCAGCACCACCGTTCGCCGCGCCAAGGACTATGGTTACCGGTGCACCCTGGTGGAAGACGCCTCGGCAACCCGCGACCTGGCCTTCAAGGATGGCGTCATCCCGGCGGCGCAGATTCACCAGTGCGAAATGGCCGTCATGGCCGACAACTTCGCTTGCGTGGCCCCCACCGCCAGCCTGATCTGAGCGGCTGGGCATGACCGCCCGGCAGCCGGGCGGAACCCGATGGGCGGCGGCAGGTCGAATTCCGGATATCCACAGAGGAGAGCGGAATGAAGCTTAAAGGCAGTTTCGACGCCAAGCGCCTGCGCACGCGCCAGCCGCGTAACTGGGGTGCCCGCCTGGCGGCCGGCCTGTCGGCGCTGCTGGCGACCCTGGGCGTGCTGCTGGCCATGGCCGGCGTCGCAGGCCTGCTGGGCAACTACCCTGCCCTGCAAGAACTCAATACCAACAAGCCATTGTCCAGCATCCTCACCGGGGCTGGCTTGTTGCTGCTGTGGCTGGGCGTGCGTTTCTGGCGGCGCAGCCGCATTCGCTTGCGTCGCGGGCGGGAACTGAACCTGTCGCCGCATCTGATGAAAAAGCACGACTGATGATTTTATGTCGCCTGTGCGGGCCTCTTCGCGGGTAAACCCGCTCCCACAGGTACACCGCTGCCCTCAGGTTCAGTGATATCCCTGTGGGAGCGGGTTCACCCGCGAAGAGGCCCGCACAGGCTGCACATGGCCCCACAGTCGCGTAAACTACGCCGCCCACGTGGAGGCATCATGCAAGACGACGATTTTTCCCTGTTCAAGGCCGAAGTGCGTGGCGTAAAGCAAATTCGCCACGACCGCGCCGAAGTCGGCAAGCCCAAGGCCGACCGCCAGAAGCTGGCCGGGCTGCGCCAGGCTGCAACCGTGCGCAGTGACAAGGCCCTGGTCATCGACGGCATGTCCGACCAGTTCGTCATCGACGTTGGCGCCGAAGACGAGCTTATGTGGCGCCGCGACGGCGTGCAGGAAGGCCAGCTGCGCAAGCTGAAGCTGGGCCAGATCCCGTTCGAGGGCAGCCTCGACCTGCACGGCATGACCGTGGAAAAGGCCCGCGAAACCCTGTGGGACTTCATAGCCGAAGCCACCAAGCTGGAAGTGCGTTGCGTACGGGTTACCCACGGCAAGGCGGCACGCCTGGACGGCAAGCGCCCGATGATCAAGAGCCACGTCAACACCTGGCTGCGCCAGCACCCGCAAGTGCTCGGTTTTGCCTCGTGCAGCGCCCGCCACGGCGGCACTGGCGCGGTGTATGTGATGCTCAAGCGAACCATGCTCGAAGGCCGCGACGAGTAACGCCGCGCTTGCAGCGCCGCCCTCACCGCCGTAACCTTCGTTTTTGCGATTTTTTCCCACAGGTAGATCCATGTCCCTGGAACAGAACTACACCGAGATCCTCAGCCAGATTGGCGAGGACGTCTCCCGTGAGGGCCTGCTCGACACGCCCAAGCGGGCTGCAAAGGCGATGAAGTACCTTTGCCGCGGTTATGAGCAAACACTGGAAGAAGTCACCAACAACGCTTTGTTCAGCTCTGACAACAGCGAAATGGTGCTGGTCCGGGACATCGAGCTGTATTCGATGTGCGAACACCACATGCTGCCGTTCATCGGCAAGGCACACGTGGCCTACCTGCCCAAGGGCAAGGTACTGGGCCTGTCGAAGGTAGCGCGCATCGTCGACATGTATGCCCGTCGCCTGCAGATCCAGGAAAACCTCAGCCGCCAGATCGCCGAAGCCGTGCAGCAGGTCACCGGTGCCGCCGGTGTAGCCGTGGTCGTCGAGGCCAAGCACATGTGCATGATGATGCGCGGTGTCGAGAAGCAGAACTCGACCATGATCACCTCGGTGATGCTGGGTGAGTTCCGCGATAACGCCGCCACCCGCAGCGAGTTCCTCAGCCTGATCAAGTGATTGGCTGCTGACCCCAAGCCGACCCCCTCCGGGTCGGCTTTTGCATTTCAGGAGTTGCCCATGATCGTCAAAGCCCTGCGGGTTGGCCTCGGCCAGCTCATCGTGTTCGCTGACTGGATCAGCCGCCCGGCCAAGCGCAAGCGCGACGCCGCTGCCCAGGCCCGCGTCGAGCAGGCGGCCAAGGGCCTGGAGCTGTACCAGTTCCATGCCTGCCCGTTCTGCGTCAAGACCCGCCGTACCCTGCACCGGCTGAACGTGCCGGTGGCGCTGCGCGATGCCAAGAACGACCCGGTGCACCGCCAGGCCCTGCAGGAAGGTGGCGGTCGGGTGAAAGTGCCGTGCCTGCGCATTGAAGAGGCCGGCAAGGTGACCTGGATGTATGAGTCCAAAGCCATCATTGCCTACCTGGATGAGCGGTTTGCCTCGGCCTGAAAGCTTCCAGTCAGCCTGTATCGGCCCTATCGCCGGCAAGCCAGCTCCCACAGGTTAATCACAGGGCTGAATATTGTGGGGTCCCTGTGGGAGCTGGCTTGCCGGCGAGAGGGCCAGCAGAGGCTGACAATCAGCCCACCATCGGCACATGCCGCGGGTGGCTGCTGACACGCTCCAGCCAGGCCCGGACCGCCGGGTATTCGGCCAGGTCGAAGCCGCCCTGCTGCGCCACATGGGTGTAGGCATACAAGGCCACATCGGCAATCGAGTACTGCTCACCTACCAGGTAAGGCGTCATCTGCAGCTGTCGCTCCATCACCCTCAGTGCCTTGTAGCCGCCCTTGTGCAGCTTGCGGTACTCATCTAACCGCTCATCCGGCAGCCCCAGGTAAAACTGGATAAAGCGCGCCACGGCAATGTACGGCTCATGGCTGTACTGCTCGAAGAACTGCCACTGCAACACCTGCGTGCGCAGGCGCGGTTCGCTGGGCAGGAACTCACTACCATCGGCCAGGAAGTTGAGAATGGCATTGGACTCCCACAGGTAGCTGCCGTCCTCCAGCTCCAGCACGGGCACCTTGCCGTTGGGGTTCATCGCCAGAAACTCGGGCGTTTCGGTTTCGCCCTTGAGGATGTCCACCGGGTGCCATTCATACGGCCGGCCCAGCAGGCTCAACATCAGCTTGACCTTGTAGCAGTTGCCCGACTGGTAGTCGCCATAGACCTTGTACATCGCCCCTCCCCTCCCAAGCAGTTTCGCAATTGCGCCCAATAGTTGGCGACTGTACGGCTAAAAGCAATGGCCGCTGTATGGCAAGGATCAATCTTGCTCGCTGTAGTCTGAAAAAACTGCTTACACCTTTACAAGGACTTTGTTCATGACCGATGCCACTTCCGCACGCCTGCGGCCCCTGGCAGATACCTCCCCGTCGGCGGTGGTCGCCGGCTTCATCGCCATGCTCACCGGCTATACCAGTTCGCTGGTGCTGATGTTCCAGGCTGGCCAGGCGGCCGGGCTGACCACCGCGCAGATTTCGTCATGGATCTGGGCGCTGTCGATCGGCATGGCGGTGTGCAGCATCGGCCTGTCGCTGCGCTATCGCACGCCGGTCACCGTGGCCTGGTCTACCCCCGGCGCCGCGTTGCTGATCACCAGCCTGGGCGGGGTGAGCTATGGCGAAGCCATTGGTGCCTATATCACCTGTGCCGTGCTGGTGCTGATCTGCGGCCTCACTGGCAGCTTCGAGCGCCTGGTCAAGCGTATCCCGGCCTCGCTGGCCTCGGCATTGCTGGCGGGCATCCTGTTCAAGATCGGCAGCGAAATCTTCGTTGCGGCGCAGCATCGCACATTGCTGGTGCTGGGCATGTTCTTCAGCTACCTGTTGGTCAAACGGCTGTCGCCGCGTTACTGCGTACTGGCGGCGCTGCTGGTGGGCACGGCACTGTCCGGTGCCTTGGGCCTGCTGGACTTCAGCGGCTTCCACCTGGAAGTGGCCAAGCCGGTGTGGACCACTCCGAGCTTCTCGCTGGCGGCCACCATCAGCATTGGCATTCCGCTGTTCGTGGTGGCCATGACCTCGCAGAACATGCCCGGCGTGGCCGTGCTGCGCGCCGACGGCTACCAGGTGCCAGCCTCGCCGCTGATTTCGGCCACGGGCTTTGCCTCCCTGCTGCTGGCGCCATTCGGCTCGCACGGGGTCAACCTGGCGGCGATCAGCGCAGCGATCTGCACCGGGCCGCACGCCCATGAAGATCCGAGCAAGCGCTATACCGCCGCGGTGTGGTGCGGGATTTTCTACGGTATTGCCGGGGTGTTCGGCGCGACGTTGGCGGCGCTGTTTGCAGCGTTGCCGAAAGAGCTGGTGCTGTCGATTGCCGCACTGGCACTGTTCGGCTCGATCATGAACGGGCTGACGGTGGCCATGAGCGAAGCCCGCGAGCGGGAGGCGGCAGTGATTACCTTCATGGTCACCGCCTCGGGGCTTACGTTGTTCTCGATTGGCTCGGCGTTCTGGGGGATTGTGGCGGGGGTGCTGGCCTTGATGATCCTCAACCCGCGCAAGGCCTGAGGTTTATTGGTGCCTGTGCTGCGAAGAGGCCCGCACAGGCAGCAGACATTCCGGGCCAGGCTCACAACCTGAAATGCCCCACCATCCCCTTCAAATCGGTGCCCAACTGCGCCAGTTGCACACTCGACCGGGCATTGTCCTGCATCGCCAGCGCCGCCTGGTCCGCACTGCCACGAATCTGCGTGACACTGCGGCTGATCTCTTCCGCCACCGAGCTCTGCTGCTCGGCTGCCGCGGCAATCTGCTGGTTCATCTGCTGGATCAATGAAACCGCAGCCGCAATGCTGCCCAGCGCGCTCTCCGTCTGCAGCGCATCAGCCACTGCCAGGCGAACCAGTTCAGTGCTGCCACGAATCTGCGCCACCGACTGCTGGGCGTTACCGCGCAGGCTGGCAACCAGTACCTCGATCTGCTCGGTAGACTGCCGGGTACGCCGCGCCAACGCACGCACCTCGTCGGCCACCACAGCAAAACCACGCCCCTGCTCGCCAGCGCGGGCAGCCTCGATGGCGGCGTTCAGCGCCAGCAGGTTGGTCTGCTCGGCCACGCTCTTGATCACTTCCAGCACGTCACCAATGGTATGGATTTCGGCACTGAGGCTGTCGATGCCGGCGCTGGCGGTTTCTGCCGCCGCCGCCAACTGCTCGATGCGCTGCATGCTCTGGCGCACCACCTGTTGCCCCGACTCAACCTTGTCATCCGCCGCCTGGGCCGCCTGCGCCGCTTCCTCGGCATTGCGCGCCACATCGTGCACGGTGGCAGTCATCTGCTGCATGGCAGTGGCCACCTGCTCGGTTTCCTCCTTCTGGCTGCCCACCTCGCGATTGGTCTGCTCCGTCACTGCCGACAACGCCTGAGCGCTACCCGCCAGTTGTTCGATGCCTTGCTGCAAGCCGCTGACAATACCTGAAAGGCCTGCGGCCATCTGCTGCATGGCCTGCATCAGCTGCCCCACCTCGTCACCACGCGGTGCCTGGGCGTCAAAACCCAGCTCGCCAGCGGCAATGCGCTGGGCGCGGGCGATCACATGCTTGAGCGGGCCGACCACCGCGCGGGTGATCAGCCCGGCGGCCAGCACACCCACCAGCAGTGCCAGGCCGGTGGCCAGGGCAATGGCCACGGCATTGCGTTGCAGCTCACCCTGCAGCGCCTGCTCCTGCCCCAGGTAAGCCTGGTCGACCCTCCCGGTGACTTGCTCGGCACTGGCCTGCAACTGGGCTTTCAGCCCTTGCTCGCGGGCCAACTGGTCGGTGTATTCGTTGAGTTTTTCCGAGAAGCTGCCGATGTGCCCCGCCACCTCGCCCAGCACGCTCTGGTAACCGGCATCACTGACCGCGGCCTGCAACTGGCCAACCAGGCTGGCGGCCTCCACCGTCTGGGCGATACGCTCCTGGCTTACGCCCTCTTCGCCCTTGCGGCTTTTTTCCAGGCGCACCCGCGCTTCGTCCATGGCCTGCAACATCAGCCGCGACACCTGCGCCACTTGCGCAGCCTGCTCAAGAAACTCGCCCCCCTGCTGGCCCTGGGACTGCTTGAGTGTGTATACGCCGTCGTCGGCCAGGCCGGCCTGCAGCACATCAAGGTTATTGGCGACGCTGGACACCGACCAGCTGGCCATGTCCAGTGCGAGCTCTTTGGCCTGCACCGCCGCCACATAAGCTTCGAACGCCTGGCCGTAGGCAGCCAGATCGGTTTCGACCGCCACCAGCGCCGGCAGGCCTCGGGCGCGCTCGGCCAAGCCCTGCAAGCCGCTGCGCAAGGCCTCGGCCTGCTGGATATCGGAGCGCAGGGCAAACGCCTGCTCATGCTGACGCAAACGCAGCAGGTCGGTATTGAACTGTGCCAGCTGGCGCAAACTGTCGAAGCGCTGGCCCACGCTGTGCAGCGCGGCGATGCCGATGGCCGCCACCGCCAGGGTCAGCACCAGCACCAAGGCAAAGCCCAGGCCGAGTTTGCGGGCCATGCCCAGGTTGGCCAGCACACTGTGCTTGCTCGCGCCCATCGCCGATTCCCCTTCTGCGTGCGAGGTTATCCCGAAGGCCAAGGGTGGCAACGTTGCCCGCCGATGAACAAGGGCCTGGCGTCAGGATAGTGTCAAATAGCTATGGGCGTGTCGTTTTCAGCTTGGCAGAGGTCGCCCCGCATGCTGGAGGAAGGCCTGGGCACGGGAATCCTGCCCATAGGCGACATTTATGCGTAGCCAGCTGCTGGGCGTGCCTTGGTAATCGAACGCGCTGCCCGGGGTAAGCAGCACCGCATGCTCCCGCGCCACCTGCTCAAGGCTGGCGAAGTCCCGGCCGGGCACGCGCGCCCAGACGAACATACCGCCACAAGGCTCACAAAATACCTGCCAACCCGCCTGCTCCAACTGGCCCAGCAGCTTGGCCATGTGCTGGCCAAGGCGTACGCGCAGGCGTTGCACGCTCTTGCGGTAGCTGCCATTGGCGAGCATCTGGCCCACCACCTGCTCGGCAAAGCGTGACGTGCCGATACCGCTGACCATCTTCAGCTCGGCCAGACGCGCCAGCAACGCAGGGTCGGCGACCAGGTAGCCGACCCGCAACGAACTGCTGAGGGTTTTCGAAAAGCTGGCCATGTAGATCACCCGTTGCTCGCTGTCGAGGGTGGCCAGGCGTGTAGCCGGGCCCTCCTGGAAGTCGGCGTAGATATCATCCTCGACAATGCGCAGATCATGTTCACGGGCCAGCTCGAGCAGGCGGTAGGCGACTTTGGGTGTCAGGCTGGTGCCGGTAGGGTTCTGGTAAAGGCTGTTGATGAACAGGCAGCGCGGCTTGTGCGTGGCCAGCAGGGTTTCGATGGCCGCCAGGTCAGGGCCCTCTGCGGTACGCGGTACCGGCAGCATGTGCACCTGGTGCTGACGCAGCAGGTTGTACAGGTTGTAGTAACCAGGGTTTTCCACCAACACCGAGTCGCCTGGACGCAGCAGGGTACGCACCAGCAGGTCCAGACCGTGGCTGGCGCCGTGGGTGGTGAGGATGTGCTCGGGGCCGGCAGCGATGCCCAGCTGCGCAAGGCGCTTGTGCAATTGCTGACGCAGGCTGGCCAGGCCCAAGGGTGGGCAGTAGTCGAACAGATCCTGCGGGGCGCCGCGGCTTACCTGCCGCACCGCCTGGGCCAGCTCGGTTGCGGCGCGCCAATTGCTGGGCAGCCAGCCGCAGCCCAGTTTCAGCAACTCGTCATGGCCCTCGCGAAACTGCCGCCAGTTGCCGTCGCCAGACTCACCCCAAGGCTGCGTATCGTCAGCCGGGGGCCCGGGCTTGCGCTCGGCGACAAAAAAGCCGGTGCCGTGGCGGGCCTCCAGCCAGCCGCTGGCGACCAGGCGGTCGTAGGCCTCGATCACACAGGACGCGCTGACCGCCTGGCTGCGGGCCAGCGCGCGGATCGATGGCAGGCGTGCGCCGGGGCGCAGGCGTTGCTGGTCGATCCAGGCTTGCAGGTGGTCGGTGAGTTGCTGCACCAATGGGGTGGGGCCGGTGCGATCGAGTGAGAAGTGCATGGGTAAGTGTTCGCAAATTTTTGGCGAACAGTTAAGCATAAATGGAGTGACGGTGTGTCTGGCAGGTGGAATAGCCTGGCATCAGAGTGAGCAGGCCCGGCCCATTCGCGGGTGAACCCGCTCCCACAGGCTTGTCACTCCTCTCGCGGCTGTGGTGATCCTGTGGGAGCGGGTTCACCCGCGAAAGGGCCGGTACAGCCACTAGAGAAACCAGGACCCCTACCCATGCCCTCCGCTCCGGCCCGTCTGGCCTTCGCCCTCTGCCTGATCACCCTGGCCGTCAACCTGCAGGCCCCGCTGTACATCACCTACGCCGACCTTTCCGGCCAGGGCGCCGCTGCCACTGCGGTGGCGTTCTCCGGGTATGTGCTGGGCGTACTGCCCGTGCTACTGGCCCTGGGCGGCCTGGCCGACCGGGTCGGGCGCCGGCCACTGATTGTGGCGGCACTTGCCCTGTCGATGATCGCCACCGTGCTGATGCTGCTGGCCCCCAGCCTGCAAACCCTCGGCCTTGCCCGGCTGTTCCTGGGCCTGGGCACCGGGCTGGCTTCGGCGACGGCCACCGCCTATATGGGCGAGCTGATGGGTAGCGAGCAAAGCCCCCGGGCCGCCAACTGGGTCACTGCCAGCACCTCGCTGGGCTTTGGCCTGGGCGCAGCGCTGACCAGCCTGTTCCTGCTGCGCGGCCCCAGCCTCACTCCCGGCAGCTTCCACCTGCAACTGCTGTTGGCAGCCTTGGCCATCGTGCTGGTATGGCGCCTGCCCGACCCCCGCCCGGCACAACACAACCCCATGCTGCGCCTGCCCTGCTACCCGCGTGGCAGCGTGGCCTATGGCCTGGCCATTTTGCTGGCATGGGCCTGCGTGGGCCTGGTCATCGCCTTGCTGCCAAGCATCCTGCGCCAGCATGGCCTTAGTGCCTGGTCAGGGTTTTCGACCTTCTGCGTGATCAGCTGCGGGCTGTTGTTCCAGCCGATGGCCCGGCGCCTGAGCAGCCGCACGGCCACGCTGCTGGGGCTACTGATACTGCCCTGCAGCTATTCCGTGCTGGCCTGGGGCGCGGACAGCGGGCAACTGAGTGCGGTATTGCTGGGTGCTGTGGCGGCCAGCAGTGCGTGCTACGGGTTTATCTACCTGGGTGGGCTGGCGGCGGTGAACCGGTTGGCTGGCAGTGAGAAAACACGGGCCAGTGCCGGGTTCTTCTTGCTGGCGTACCTGGGGTTCAGCTTGCCGGTAATCTTTACCGGGCTGCTGAGTGACCGGTTGGGGTCACGGATGGCGTTGCTGGTGTTTGGCGGGGTGTTGGTAGTGGGCTGTGCAGCGGTTGGACTGGCATTGTGTTGGTCTGGCCGGACCCTATCGCCGGCAAGCCAGCTCCCACAGGGTTCGCGTTAACTTCGGGTACCCGCGGGCATTGTGGGAGCTGGCTTGCCGGCGATATGGCCAGAACAGGCAATCTGAGTTGGCTCAGATCGCTGTGGCCCCGCCATCCACCGTCAGGCAATGCCCGGTGGTAAACGCCGCGCCATCGCTGCACAGGTACAGCACGGCGCTGGCGATTTCCTCGACCTTGCCAATGCGCCCCACCGGGTGCATGGCCGCGGCGAACTCGGCCTTGCGCGGGTCGGCCTCGTAGGCGCGGCGGAACATGTCAGTGTCGATTACCGCCGGGCACACGGCATTCACGCGGATACCCTTCTTCGCGTATTCGATGGCTGCCGACTTGGTCAGGCCGATCACCGCGTGCTTGCTGGCGCTGTAGATACTCATCTTCGGCGCCGCTCCCAGCCCCGCCACCGAGGCTGTATTGACGATCACCCCACCGCCTTGGGCCTGCAGCAAGGGCAACTGGTACTTCATGCACAGCCATACGCCCTTCACGTTCACGCCCATGATGGCATCGAACTCCGCCTCGCTGCCTTCAGCCAGCCGGTGCTGCTCAATCTCGATGCCGGCGTTGTTGAAGGCATAGTCCAGCCGGCCAAAGGCGGCGATCAGCCGCTCGTGCAACTGGCGCACCTCGGCGTCGCGGGTGACGTCACAGGCAATGAACAACGCCTCGCCGCCTGCGGCGTTAATCTGCGCGACGGTGGCCTCGCCACCCAGCGGATCGAGGTCGGCCACCACCACCTTCAGGCCCTCGCGGGCGAACGCCAGGGCCGTTGCCCGGCCAATGCCGGCAGCGCCGCCGGTGACCAGCGCTACCTGGCCGGAAAAGGTCATGCTCATTGCGTGCTCCTGAAGGGGATGGTGGGGTTCAGAGCATAGTCAGCCACTGTCTGGCCGGGCAGCATCATCACACCAACGGTTGGGCTACCATGCTTGTCAGTGATGTTAACCACCTGCCTACATCAACAAGGTAGATTGAACATCTAGCATCTTCCACTGCCCACAAGGACCCCGCCATGACCCAGACCAACCGCCGCTTCCTGCTCGCCAAACGCCCGGTCGGCGCCGTGCGCCGTGACGACTTCACCTTTGAAAGCGTACCTGCCGAACAACCCGGCGAAGGCCAGGTGCTGGTGCGCAACCTGTACCTGTCGCTGGACCCGGCCATGCGCGGCTGGATGAACGAAGGCAAGTCCTACATCCCTCCTGTGGCCCTGGGCCAGGTAATGCGTGCCCTCGGCGTGGGCGAAGTGGTTGCCTCCAACCACCCGGCATACAAGCCGGGCGACCACGTTAGCGGCGCCCTTGGCGTGCAGGACTACTTCACCGGCGAGCCCCAGGGCCTGCACAAGATCGACCCCAGCCTGGCGCCCCTGCCCCGCTACCTGTCGGCACTGGGCATGACCGGGATGACCGCCTACTTCGCCCTGCTGGAAGTAGGCCAGCCCAAAGCCGGCGAAACCGTGGTCATCTCCGGCGCGGCCGGTGCAGTGGGCAGCATTGTCGGGCAAATTGCCAAGGTCAAAGGCTGCCGCGTGGTCGGCATTGCCGGGGGCGCCGAGAAGTGCCAGTACCTGAAGGACGAACTGGGCTTTGACGGGGTGATCGACTACAAGGCCGAAGACGTGCTGGCCGGCCTGAAGCGCGAATGCCCCAAAGGCGTGGACGTGTACTTCGACAACGTGGGCGGCGACATCCTCGACGCCGTGCTGACCCGTATCAACTTCAAGGCCCGCATCGTGATTTGCGGCGCGATCAGCCAGTACAACAACAAGGAAGCGGTGAAAGGCCCGGCCAACTACCTGTCGCTACTGGTGAACCGTGCACGTATGGAAGGGTTTGTGGTGATGGACCACGCCAAGGACTACGGCAAGGCCGCGCTGGAGATGGCCGGATGGCTGGCCAGTGGGCAGGTGAAGAGCAAGGAAGATGTGGTGGAGGGGCTGGAGACGTTCCCCGAGACGCTGCTGAAGCTGTTCAATGGGGAGAATTTTGGCAAGTTGGTGCTGAAGGTGTGACGTTGTGAGTTGCGTTTGGGGCTGAAAGCGCATGCCTTGAGGGGTTTAGCGCCTGTTAGATCGAGCGCCGCCCGCCCGGCGCTCGATCTGAAGGGCAAAGCAAATGTCCTGCCCGCCCCCTATCAGCCATAACCCCTAATCCAGCCCGAAAAAAAAGGCCAGCACGCGGCTGGCCTTTTTCATTACCGGGGGGTTATTTACCCACGAATTTCCGCAACCACCGCAGCCAGCGCCTGCGCCGGGTCTGCGGCCTGGCTGATCGGCCGGCCGATCACCAGGTAATCCGAACCCGCATCCAGCGCCTGGCGCGGGGTGAGGATACGGCGCTGGTCGTCCTGCGCGCTGCCCGCCGGGCGAATGCCCGGGGTTACCAGCTGCAGCGACGGGTGCGCCGCCTTCAGCGCCGGGGCCTCCAGCGCCGAGCACACCAAACCGTCCATGCCCGCCTTCTGTGCCAATGCCGCCAAGCGCAGTACCTGCTCTTGCGGGTCGACGTCCAGGCCAATGCCGGCCAGGTCTTCACGCTCCATGCTGGTCAGCACGGTCACGCCAATCAGCAATGGCTGCTGGCCGCTGCGCTTGTCCAGCACTTCACGGCAGGCGGCCATCATGCGCAGGCCACCGGAGCAATGCACGTTCACCATCCACACACCCATCTCGGCGGCAGCCTTTACCGCCATGGCCGTGGTGTTGGGGATGTCGTGGAACTTGAGGTCCAGGAACACTTCGAAGCCCTTGGCACAAAGGGTTTCGACGATACCCGAAGCGCTGCTGGTGAACAGCTCCTTGCCAACCTTCACCCGGCACAGCGCGGGGTCTAGCTGGTCAGCCAGCTTCAGGGCGGCCTCACGGGTAGGGAAATCCAGGGCGACGATCAGGGGCGTCTGGCAGGCGGACATGGGCAGGGTCTCTTGGCAAGTCGAAAACGGCGCGCATTGTAAACGAAGTGACGCAGGCTTTGGGGCCCGCGGGTCACGGAATTGGCCCGGCGGCGGCTGGCTCCTATAATTGAACCAACGGAACGGGTTACTGCTCAAATTTCGTACAAGCACTGCCCCACCACCCGTTTAAGGAGAACGACAATGCCCTGGTATGCCTGGCTGATCCTCATCATAGCCCTCGGGTCCATCGTCGGTGGGCTGATGATGCTGCGCGATACGGCAAAAAAACTGCCATTGACTGACGAGCAACTGCGCAAGGTGCATGAGCGCAATGCCGAGGCAGATGCCAAGGATGCGCAGGACCGCTAAAAGGTTTAAGCATTGGGTTTTACAGCCGTTTTTCGAGGCGGCTTTTTGACGACCACCGAATAGAACTTTTAACCCATTGTTTTATTAGATTTTTACTTCACTAAGCTTTATCCCTTCCAAACAAAAAACCGCCCCTGCCTCAATCACTCTTCAACAATGAAGGTGGTCCAGGCAGGAGCGGCCTTGTGTCGCAACGGGCTGCAAAGCAGCCCCGTTTTCTGAAAGGCAACCCCACCCGCAGGCTGCCGTGCTGCCCCTTACTCCACCATCACCTTGTCCCGGTTACGCTCCAGCAACGCGTTCCCGATCCCTTTGATCTCCAGCAGTTCATCCACCGAAGCAAACGGCCCATTGGCCTCGCGGTAAGCCACGATGGCCTCGGCCTTGGCCTTCCCTATCCCGTTCAGCTCCTTCTGCAAGGTAAGCGCATCAGCCTTGTTCAGGTCCAGCCGCGGCGCCTGCTGGGCTTGCACCTGGGCCACCACCGGAGACGGCTCGAGCACCACCGCGGTACTGGCAGGGGCCGCGCTAAGGGAGAAAGACAGGCTGGCGAACAGCGGCAGCAACAGGTACGACAGAACGTTGTTACGCATTGATGAACACTCCTTGGGTTGGTCATTTTCCAGCAGCCGTTTTCCTTCGGCTGCGCAACAAACCCTAGCGGTTCTGCGATTTTGCAAACAGCGACTCGGCCCATTTAATCGTTACCGAATCCAACAGTAAAAAAAGCAACTTTGGCCACACGAAAATGATGGCGTTACGCCATATTTCAAGTTAACTTCATGAAAAAAAAGCGATAGCAAATCGCCGCCAGGTAAATTCCCCTTTAACCTGGGTTTCATTCAGACCAAACGCTGTTGTTTTTCCTACAAGCCTTGCCGGATAAGGCCCCCACCCGTTCGTCGTATACCTTGGTGATATTGACTTCATTGGCATGATGTCTGAATAACATCAAACAATCGTTTTTATTGATCATTTAAACAAAAATAGGATCCAATCCATCGATACTTGTCGGCGTTTTCCTTCGATCAGGGGAAAAAAACGTGCCAGATGGGATGTCATAGTGATGACGAAATGATAAATTTGCGGACTTAGGACAACCGCTTCGCTTGAAGGATCCGAGCAGAATGAATTTTTTTTCACCTCCCCCCTTGGCCGTGCCCGATTTCCGTCGAGCTGCGCCCCCAGGCCACCCCAGGCCGATCTGAGTAACACCCGAGATCCTTACCGTTAGCGTCAGTTCCAACAGCCTTCACTCTCATACAGAAGACCGTCGCCGTGTCCCTCAAGACCCTCATCGTATTTGGCACCCGCCCAGAAGCCATCAAAATGGCACCGCTGGCCCTCAACCTTGCCCAGGACGACCGTTTCGAGTCGCGCGTCTGCGTCACTGGCCAGCACCGCCAGATGCTTGACCAGGTACTGGAGCTGTTCGAGATCACGCCCGACTACGACTTGAACATCATGAAGCCCGGCCAGGACCTGACCGATGTGACCACTGCCATCCTGCAGGGTCTGAAACCTGTGCTGGCCGAGTTCAAGCCCGACGTGGTGCTGGTGCACGGCGACACCGCAACAACCTTGGCCACCAGCCTGGCCGCCTACTACCAGCAAATTCCGATCGCCCACGTGGAAGCAGGCCTGCGCACCGGCAACCTGTATTCGCCTTGGCCAGAAGAAGGCAACCGCCGCCTGACCGGTGCCCTGGCCGCCCTGCACTTCGCGCCTACCAGCAACTCGCAGGAAAACCTGCTGCGTGAAGGCACCGACCCCGCGACCATCTACACCACTGGCAACACGGTGATCGATGCGCTGCTGGAAGTAGTCCGCAAGCTGGAAAGCCCAGCACTGAAAAGCCAGTTCGAAGCCCAGTTCAGCTTCCTGAACCCAGAGCGCCGCATGGTGCTGGTCACCGGCCACCGCCGCGAGAACTTTGGTGGAGGCTTCGAGCGTATCTGCCAGGGCCTGGTACAGACCGCGCGTCAATTCCCTGACGTGGATATCGTCTACCCGGTCCACCTGAACCCGAACGTACGCGAACCGGTTAACCGCTTGTTGGCCGACGTCAACAACATCCACCTGATCGAGCCGCTGGACTACCTGCCGTTCGTCTACCTGATGACCCGCTCGTACCTGATCCTCACCGACTCCGGCGGCATCCAGGAAGAAGCCCCGGCGCTGGGCAAGCCGGTGCTGGTCATGCGTGACACCACCGAGCGCCCTGAAGCAGTGGCAGCAGGTACCGTCAAGCTGGTGGGCACCGATGTGGCATCGATCACCGAAAACCTGGCGAAACTGCTCACCGACGAGGCGACCTACCGCGAGATGAGCTTCGCCCACAACCCCTACGGCGATGGAAAAGCGTGCGCGCGAATCCTCGACGCACTCTCCGCATTCTCTAACTCCAAGGACGCAGCATGAGCTTCAACAAGATTTCCGTCGTAGGCCTGGGCTATATCGGCCTGCCAACCGCCGCCGTTTTCGCCGCTCGCAAGAAGCACGTGATCGGTATCGATGTTAACCAGCACGCGGTCGACACCATCAACCGTGGCGAAATCCACATCGTCGAGCCTGAGCTGGACATGGTGGTACACGCCGCCGTAACCGAAGGCTACCTGCGCGCCTCCACCGTGCCGGAAGCAGCCGATGCCTTCCTGATCGCCGTGCCGACGCCGTTCATGGATGACCACCAGCCGGACCTGAGCTACATCGAGTCCGCGAGCAAGGCAATCGCGCCTGTGCTGAAAAAGGGTGACCTGGTCATCCTGGAGTCCACCTCCCCGGTCGGCGCTACCGAGCAGATGGCGTTCTGGCTGGCCCAGGCTCGCCCAGACCTGAGCTTCCCGCAGACCCACGGTGAAGATTCCGACGTGCGCATCGCCCACTGCCCTGAGCGCGTATTGCCAGGCCACGTGCTGCGCGAGCTGGTGGAAAACGACCGCATCATCGGCGGCATGACCAGGAAGTGCTCCGAAGCAGCCGTACGCCTGTACCGCACCTTCGTCGAAGGCGAGTGCATCATCACCAACGCCCGCACTGCCGAAATGTGCAAGCTGACCGAAAACAGCTTCCGTGACGTGAACATTGCCTTCGCCAACGAACTGTCGATCATCTGCGACAAGCTGGACATCGATGTGTGGGAGCTTATTCGCCTGGCCAACCACCACCCGCGCGTCAACATTCTGCAGCCTGGCCCAGGTGTTGGCGGCCACTGCATCGCCGTGGACCCATGGTTCATCGTCAGCCAGACCCCAGAGCAGGCGCGCCTGATCCGCACCGCCCGTGTGGTCAACGACAGCAAGCCTGAGTGGGTGATCGACAAGGTCAAGATGGCGCTGGCCAACTTCCTGATCAAGAACCCGAGCAAGTCCGCCCAGCAAGTGAAAATCGCCTGCTACGGCCTGGCCTTCAAGGCTGACATCGACGACCTGCGCGAAAGCCCGGCCCTGAGCATTGCCGAGCGCCTGGGCAACGAACTGGAAGCCACCCTGCAACTGGTCGAGCCGAACATTGAAGCGCTGCCACAACTTCTGGCCCGCCATGAACACGTGGACTTCGACTACGCCCAGGACAGCGCCGACATCCACGTGCTGCTGGTGAAGCACCGCGAATTCCGCGGCACCTTCAACGTACGCGATGCAGCGTTCGTGATCGACGCCGCTGGCGTTACCCAGGCCTGATGGACCCAACCGCATGAACAACCCCACGCTTGAGAAACCTACCGTGAACACAGAGCTGCCATCACCTTTGGCCGATATTCATGACCGCGTGATGGAAGCCTATTACGGCAAGCTGGGGGATCAGTTCATGCGCGAAACGCAGTCCCGCATCCACTGGATCTGCGCCCAAGTCAAAGGGCGCCGGATCCTGGATGTGGGCTGCTCGCAGGGTATCGTGCCCCTGCTGCTGGCGCGTGAGGGTTGCCAGGTCACCGGTGTGGACACCAGCCCGCAGGCCATCGAAGAGGCCAAGGGTTACCTGTCTGCCGAACCTGCCCACATCCAGCAGAACGTCACGTATATAAATTCAGACTTCCTCGCGCTGGATACGCTCGAGGTTGAGCCGGACACCGTTGTCATCAGCGAAGTGCTCGAACACCTGGTACGCCCGGAGTTGTTCGTCGAAAAGGCCTACGACCTGCTAAAGCAGGGTGGCCGACTGGTGATCACCGTACCGTTCGGGGTCAATGACTTCATTGACCACAAGCACACGTTCTACCTGATGGAACCGTTCCGCCTGCTGGCGGAGCACTTGCAGATCATCGAAGTGAAGATGCTTGGCAAGTGGCTGGGCATTGTTGCTGTGAAGAGCGAGGCGCATAAGCCGGGGACCATCGACTCGCTGACTGTCGAGCGGGTGCGTGAACTGGAAAAGGCGTTTGAGTCGATTGAACGCACGTTGCGTGGAAATCTTGGCGCCATCGGCAAGCGGCTGGACGAAGCGAACAAGAAATATCGCACCGCCACAGAGCAGATTGCCCAGCTCAAGCCGGAGGCGCAAAAGGCTGAAGCGCTGTCCAAGCAACTGCAGACACGCGATGCCGACATCGCGAACCTGCAGAAGTCGAACCGTGAAATTCTCGAGGCCAAAGCGCAACGAGTACAAGAACTTGAGGAAATCCGCCAGCGGCTGGATGAAGCGAACAAAAAGTACCGCGCGGCCACTGAACAGATCGCATTGCTGAAACCTGAAGCACAAAAAGCTGAGGCGCTCGCTCTCCAGGTTCAACAGCGTCAAGCGGAGTTTGTTGCCCTTGAACAGTCGACCAAGGAATCCTTGGAAGCCAGTGTTCGTAATGTTCAGGAGCTAAGCAGCGAACTCGACGCATTAAGATCTCAACTAGGGGAAGCCAACGAGCGGTGCCTTACCGCCTCTGAACAGTACTCCCAGCTTGAGCAACAGTTTGCGGCACTCGAAAAAGCTCGCCAGCAAAGCCTTGCTGAAGCAGAACACCGACTCAAGGAGTTACAGGCCCAGCACGCTCAGGCCTACGATGAACTTGACGCTGCCAATCAGGAACTTGGCAAACAAGCCCAGCGCAATGCAGAGTTGAACGAAGACCTGCGACTGGCGGTAGGCAACCAACTGACGCTCGAAGAGCAGCTGTTGGCGACGCAAGCTGAATTGAAACAAGCTCAGCAAAACAGTCAGGCCAAGGCAGGCCGCATCGACCAGCTGAGCACAACGCTCAGTGCGCGTGACGAAGCACTGGAAGTGCTGCAGCAGTCGCATCGCTTGGCTGAGGAGCAGTTACAGGCCACCACGGCGCAGTTGCAGCAATCGCAGCAAAATTGCGGTGAGCAAGCAGGTCGTATTGACCAGCTGAGCTCGACACTTAGCCAACGCTCCAAAGAGCTGGAAAACCTGCAGAGTGTGCAACGCTCTGCCGCAGAGCAACTGCAGTCGACTCAAGCGCAGCTTCAGCAATCGCAGCAGAAGACCGATACCCAAGCAGAACGCATCAACCAACTGAGCTCGGCGCTGGGTCAGCGAGAGAGAGAACTGGAGTCATTGCAACAGCTGCATCAGGCGACTGAAGAGCAATTGCGTGCAACAACCCAGCAGCGAGCAGTTGCAGAAGAGCTGGCGACCCAAGAAGCCGCCAACCTAGCAGTATTACAAGTACAGCATCATGCCTTGGAGCGCCAGCTCCAAGAGCTTTGCGATGCCCACTTACAAGCGCAAACAACCAACGACATGCATGTCGAAAATATTGCTGCCCTCCACGGACGTCAGGCAGAGCTTGAAGCTGAGCTGGAAAGCCAAGCGAAGCAATCGAGCACCTTGCTGTCACAAAGCCAACAAGTTATTGACGACCAGACCAATATCAACGCGGCGCTGCGCACGCGCCAGGCTGAACTCGAAGCCGAAATGGAAAGCGAATTGGAGTATATGAAGGAATTGCAGGCTCAAAGCCAGCGGGCTAATGCCGCTCAGGCTGAAATTATCGCTCTGTTGAAAACACGCCAAGCCGAGCTGGAAAGACAGTTGCAAGAGGTGAGTGAGGCGCATTCACGCAGTGAGCGTGAGCGCGCCGCACAGGTGAAAACCATCAATTCGCTGATCGAAAACCGCAGCGTTCTTGAAGAGCAGCTTCAAGCACTCACCGTCGCCAACGCGCAGGCTAAAGAGATACAGACTGAGCAAGTACAGAGCATCACGTCACTCAATCAGACTAAAGATGCTCTTGAGGAACAACTGGCATTTGAAAGTGCCAGCCGTCAAGCCGCTGAATCTAGCCTCGCCGCCACTAATGAGCAATGGCAAGCGCTACGCCTTCAGTTGGAAAACGAGCTTAATTCTTCCAAGGCAGGCCTAGGTGCCGCAAACATAAAATACCGCGCTGTCACAGGAGAGCAGATCCCTCAACTTAAGGCCAACCTGAATCAGTTGTTGGAACGTAGTGCGGCCCAGCAGCGCAAGATTGACGAGCTGAATGCCAATCTGGATCGCGCCAACACACAACGCCATTTGGCCGAGCAACGCTTGGTCAAGACCCGCGGTAGCATGACGTACCAGCTGGGCTATCAAATAAAGAACAGTGCTAATTCGTTAGGCGATTTGGTCAAGCTGCCTGTGCGCCTGTTGCGCCTCTACCGCAAGGCCAGTCAACAGCGCCAGCATAATGAGCGAAAGCTACTTACCAATGATCCCCTGCGGGCACTGCTTCCACCAGCACCTGTCCTTCAAGGCGACAACTACCTCAAGCTACCGGCCGCCCTGCCGACTAGCGAGGCAACCCGCGCTACTCTGCTACGCCAAGCCGATCACCCAGTCAGCCGCC
Organism: Pseudomonas sp. YNh; assembly: GCF_037993085.1. Classification (NCBI taxonomy): domain Bacteria; kingdom Pseudomonadati; phylum Pseudomonadota; class Gammaproteobacteria; order Pseudomonadales; family Pseudomonadaceae; genus Pseudomonas; species Pseudomonas sp. YNh. Next base: position 65,959 of record NZ_JBBMRJ010000023.1, read on the forward strand.
TGAAAGTAGCTTGCGTAATGGACGAGTTTACCTTCGGCTCCTATCGCTATGAATGCGATCTGATGCAGCTTACGCCAGCCAACTGGAAAGCGGAGATCGAAGGTTTTGGCCCAGAACTGCTCTTCATAGAATCCGCCTGGCGCGGAAAGGATGACCTATGGGGCAGCAAAATTGGCCACAACGGTCAAGAACTGCAAGATATTCTGGGGTGGTGCCGTCAGAGCAAGGTACCGACCGTATTCTGGAATAAAGAAGACCCAGTTCACTTCGAGACGTTCCTGACCACCGCCAAGCAGTTCGACCACGTATTTACCACCGACATTGACTGCATTCATCGGTATAAAAGTGCACTGGGGCACGACCGTGTCTACCTGCTGCCATTCGCCTGCCAGCCAGCACTGCACAACCCGATAGAGTTGTACGAGCGTAAAGACGCTTTCTGCTTCGCGGGTGCTTACTACGCCCGCTACCCGGAACGTACTCGCGACCTGGGCAACTTCGTCTGTGAGCTGCCGAAATTCCGCCCGCTGGAAATCTTCGATCGCAACTTCGGCAAGGACGATGTCAATTATAAGTTCCCCGAAGAATATCAGCCATACATTGTCGGCACCCTCCCTTTCGAGAAAATCGACACGGCTTACAAAGGCTACCGCTACGCGATCAACTTGAACTCCATCAAGCAGTCGCAATCAATGTTCGCCCGTCGTGTATTCGAACTGCTTGGCTGCAATACGCTGACCGTGAGCAACTTCTCGCGTGGCGTACGTCTACTGTTCGGCGATCTGGTAGTGACAACCGACAACGGCGAAGAGATGTTGCGCCGACTGCAACTGCTGGCTGAAGACCCTCTCAACAGTGACAAGCTGCGGCTAGCGGCACTGCGCAAAGTGATGCAGGAGCATACCTACACCCAACGCCTGGAATACGTAATGAGCAAGGTGACCGGTTCAGCGAAGGCCCAGCGTCTGCCGGAAATTGTGGTCATCGGTGAAGCGCGGGACCGGGAGCAGTTCAATATGCTGCGTAGCCATCTGGATCGCCAAACCTACAGCCAAGTGCGAATGGTCATAATCAGCGATGCTTACCAAAGCAGCATCGTCAGCGATGATCCACGCATCTTAGTGCTTAAGCCAGCGCAGCTTAAAAAGACTTCACTGGGTGAGTTGGTTGGCAATACCCCTTGGGTAACCGCTTTTGTGCCCTCCGACTATTACGGTCCGAACTATCTCCTCGACTTGGCACTGGCCACTCGCTATAGCCGTGCACAAGTTGTCGGCAAAGAGGCACACTTCACCTGCAAAGGGCAAAGTGCAGAATTGGTAGCTAATGAACAGGCCTATCGTCCGACTCAGACGCTGAGTGCACGCCGAGCGCTGGTTGCAATTGAGATCGTGGCCTCCCAGCCTCTACTGATATGGTTGAAGAACCTGCCTTCGTTGCAGTATACCCATGCTCAAGGCGTTTCTATAGACCCGTTCAATTACTGCGAAAACGGTGCTACGCAACGTCTAAGCATAAGCGCCAAGGTCAACGACCTTGATCTGAACCTAGGCATGACCATCGACCAGTTGCAGGCACGCGCACAGTCCATCGAACCACTGGAAATAAGCCATGATGCTCCCGAAATCAGTGGCAGCACCCTCGCTGAAATGTTCAGCGTAGCCCGCAATAAGTTTCTCGACTTGTCAATTGATGGCGATAACTGGCGTGTTCATTCCAAGCTGGGAGATGGCAAACACGAGTACATCTATGCGAAGCAGGAGTGCAGCCTGGAAGTCCTCGGCTGCAAAGAAGGTAAGCTCAAGCTATTTCTCGACTGCACCCCGGGCCTCAACCTGCAATTAGTAGTGCTGTTCCTTGATGCTGACAAGCAGCGCATCAGCCACGTCATGCAATATGCCAATCGTAACCAGACCGCCGAAGTACCGCCAGAAACGGCCTACATTCGTTTCGGCCTTCGTGCCTACGCCGCGGGCAGCACAGAGCTGAAAGCTTTGGTACTTGGCCATCGCAACTTGCAACCTTCAGAAATGATGGGCCGTGGCGAGCACCTGCTCTTAACAAACCATTACCCTGCCTACGCAGATCTCTATCGTAACAAATTTGTACATGGCCGAGTCTCGGCATATAAAGATCAAGGTCTAACCGTAGATGTGTTCCGTTTACGCGACAACGAAAGTGTGAGCTATCACGAATTCCAGAATGTCGACGTCGTGACCGGCTGCAGCTCCACCCTAAAAAAAATGCTCGAGAAGAATCGATACAAGTCTATTCTCGTGCATTTCCTAGATGAAAACATGTGGAATGTTCTTCGCGCTTACCTTAACACCACTCGTATTATTGTGTGGGTACATGGCGCTGAAATTCAGCCTTGGTGGCGTCGCGAGTACAACTTCGAGAATGACGACCAACTACACCTCGGCAAGCTCGCAAGTGAAAGACGCATGAAGTTCTGGCGCGAAATACTCCAGCAGATGCACAAAAACCTGAAGCTCGTGTTTGTCTCTCAATACTTCGCTAAAGAAGTGATGGAAGACTTGGGCTTCACATTAAGCGAAGAACAGTATCACATCGTTCACAACCCGATTAATACCGATACCTTTAACTACATTGCCAAACCAGCAGAACAAAGAAAGAAAGTTCTTTCGATACGTCCATTTACCTCAAGAACCTATGCGAATGATCTGACTGTAAAATCCATTGAAATCCTTAGTGTCAAGCCCTGGTTTAACGACCTAGAGTTCTTGATAGTTGGTGATGGTCCCTTGTTTGATGAGACAGTTGCGCCCCTGCGGGCCTACTCGAATGTAAAAATTCAAAAAGGCTTCATGAATCATCAAGAAATTTCCGCCCTTCATAAGGAGTACGGTATTTTCTTGTGTCCAAGTCGTATGGACACCCAGGGAGTTTCAAGGGATGAGGCTATGGCTTCCGGTTTAGTGCCAGTTACCACTGCCGTAGCCGCGATACCGGAGTTTGCAGATCACCACTGCGGGTATCTTGTACCTAAGGACGATGCGACAGGACTCGCTAACTCAATTGAAGAAATGTACTTCAACGCTGAAAAGTTTTCGACGCTATCTCAGAATGCTGCAAATAACGTCAGACAAAATCGCGCTAATGAAAAAATCGTTTCTCAGGAAATTTCTATTTTCCAAAGGTTTGAAGAAAATGCAGTTTGAGCCAACACAACTTACTATCAACGAGTTCTTGCAGAGCTCCGTCGAGACTAACAAGCAGTTTCGCATTCATGACGAGAATCCGGCAATTGAACGCTTCGAGTGCTTCGCTCACTTCGTCAGCAACTCGAAAAAGTTGGTATGTTTGATGCCATCTGCGCTGCCTGCTGGGCGTGAAAAGCCAGAGGCAGTATTTCATCGCTGGTCTTGGTCCAGCCATATACATGAAAATGTCATCTCCCTGAATGACCCCACATTTTCGATTAATGATATATATTGCGGCTGGTTCCTTGGCGATGGGACAAAAGACCTGATCTCGCGGCACGCGAAGCAAGTTCAACAGATTGCCAGAAAGCTCAATGTTAGTAATTGCGATATCATTTTCTATGGTTCATCCATGGGTGGCTTCGCAGCACTTATGATGGCGAGCGTAGTTGAAGGATCCTTAGCAATTGCCGAGGTCCCACAGTTAGACTTGCGAGATTACCCCGTTAAGGGGGCCATTCGAGATATTGAAAAATATTGCCTAAAAGGCGATAAGTTGGAATCCTTTGCATCTGAGCACCCTCATCTTATATCTGTTTTCGATAGATTCAAGAAAGAAAAAAACACTCCAAACTTCACAATAATCACCAACAATGCAGACATCGAATTTCTTGCCGCACTAGACCTCTTTAAAGCTCTTAATCATCACGATAAGGCTTTCAATAAAAAAGGTCGGGCGGAGCTTAAAATACATGCTGAGAATATCGGTCATCGGCCACTTCCGACTGTGATCGGTGTCGAATTTATTAAAGCAGCCCTCCAGGCCAAGCCCGTCACTCAAATTGTAATTCAGGAAATTGGTTCCGGGGAAGACACTGCGAGCCTTGACTATAAAACCGTGCTTAACGAGGCAATTGAGCTATCCAAGCAGATCAAGTTCGTTAGGACCGATGCCGACAAGGAAGTTTATACACAAACCATTGCCAAGCTGTACCAAGCCAGTGAGCTCAATAAAACAGCAGACTGGCCGCTATTGAAGGTTTGCTCCATAGAAAAACAATGGACGAATTCGTTTAATACTCGAATTTTAGAAGCCGCACAGGAAGCACTAAGCCGGCGTGAAACTCTCGAAGGTTTCATCTACTGCTGTCGTGGCTATCTGTATAACTACGACAGTGTAGAAGCCACTAACAAAATCTCGTCACTTATTGACTCTTGCAGTGATAGCCAAATTGCGAACGTTGGAAATATCTTCAAAGCAATCACCAGCTACGAGCATAAAGATTACGAAGCCTATAACAACTCAATCAAAACGTTTAATTCAAATAAGTCGCCGGAATATAGTCCTTACATAGCCATTCCAGCCGCTACTGTTTACACCGAGAACACCTTCGCCCCTGTAAACTATGACCCTAAAATGGTCCACATTCAGGGCAAGAGCGTAGTTCCCGCACGTTTTGAAAGCCAGAACAAGAATTATATAGTTAGCATCTCCTGCGACGAGAAATACTTTAACCTTTATGGCAAGTATATTATCAAATCATTCACCAAGCACTGCAGTAATGATGCAATACTGCACATCACATTCTTGGGCGGGGACACAAAGACCTATCTTAGCCGCATTGAGCAATGGGGCGGAAAAAGCATAGAGATTTCTGTTGCAGACATCACTACTGAGATAAACAAAGGACCAATTGCATCCCTGCTCAGATTCATAAACATTCATCAGCTCGTTACCCAAACAAATATACCTGTATTGGTGTTGGATCTTGATACAGTCATCAAGAAGTCGTTCATAGACCTAGTCCAGATGATGCAAAGCGAAAATATCGACGTGCTATCACGAGTTTTGCAAAATGGTATGGCACCTTGGGAAAAATATACTGGTGGGTTCGCTTTCTTCAACAACACGCCGAACGCGTTAGCTGTTGCGAAAAACATTGCTTATATCTCGGAGCAGCTATGCAGAACCGACATCACCCAGTGGTGGATAGACCAGAACATCTTCGAAGCAGGTATAAGAGAGCGTCTACTTAACTCCAAAGACTTCTCCCTGAAAAATATTTATAACATCCGCGATCAATACTGCGTTATGCCCGTTGGTAATACCGAGAGTAAAACATTCACTCTTGATAACGCCCTGGTCAATTTCGGTTAAAGGTGTAAGGGCCGGACAAACGCCGGCCCACTCAAATCACAATGAATATGAAATCCGACTTTATGTGGTTAGTATCACTATGCAAAAAAATCTGCATAGCCTCTCCTGTTAGAAGCCTGTCAGCGACGCTTCTATTGCTGCTCGCAAACGCTTCTGCCATTCTAGCCTTCTTCCTCCCAGTCAAAACCCTTATCATTGCAGGAGCTAGCACCCTTCCCCACTATTTTAATGCTATTCTTCCGGGCGCAACCAAGAACCAAGTTGTACTAGCTTTGTGTTTAGCTTCCGCCTTATTCTTGCTAATTCATCACACTGCCAACTATTTCGCAAACCGTATAATGGAAAGCGGAGCTCGCAACTTAATCAGAGCAGCCAATAAGATTCAGCTCTTCGAAGATCAAGATACATTTGCAAAATTGGTTTACAACAAAACTTGCAACTTGCTGGCATCTGTCGCCTTCATAGCCATCGGCTTCATTGTTGGCGGCAACCTAACCCCGCTCAGCTTCTTGCTCCTACTCGCAATAAGCGCTGCGCTTTTGCTATTTATATTCTCGAACTCCGCACAACGCACCCCACAAAAAACCAACGCCGCAATACCAATTTATAACGGACTTTCATATTTAATTGTTTTCGCGACTTTAATTTACTCGCACCTTGAGCAACCTGGGGATATATTAACCCCATTGGCCTCTTTGATTATTGCTCGACAAGTTATCCAAAGGACGGCCTCACTTTGCTCTGATATACTTTATGCTTGCTCGCACAAAGCGAAGATTAACTCCTTGTTCTTTATTTCGCACCAATTCAAACCTGTAATCAGCGAAACACAAAGTATATTCTGGAGCTTACTTGAGAGAAATTCCAGGGAGCCTCTTTTCCGTGAAACTCTCGGCTTAGATAAAAACATATCTTTGCAACTTGTGGAGTCCTCATACACACAGACAGGCACACCCAACATTATTGCTTTCGCTCTGTGTGTAGTCGATAAAAAAACGCACCAAAGCGAACTGTACACCTCCAAGTTCTACGGCCCCGGAAAAAATACTGTCTACCAGCATGAGTCTTTACTTTTCATGAGCGAATGGGCATCCGCATTGCCGTGTCCAACTTTATTAGTCACCAGAAAAGTTAACGATTATTTTTTCTCCATTTTCAACGGAGACATGGCTCGAAAGCCAGAGCCAGTCAAACTCAAATCAACCTGGTATCAAACCCTCGCAAAATGCTGGAAAGTAGAACCTTGTGAAGAAACCATAGAAAAGTACAAAAGGTCCAAGCCATTCTTTACCAAAAACCTTAACAAAGAACTTCTTGACCAAGCAAAAACAGTATGTTGCGACAGCGACCAAGCAGTCATAGAAGAGTTTGAAAATCGCCTATCTTCTATTATTGAAGACATATCCAGCTCTCCACTCGTAATTATCAACCCTGACCTTTCAATGGCAACTATTTATTTGGATAGTCTTGGAAACCCATTTTGCTCAAACTGGACACGGTGGGGAGTTGAGTACTTAGGGGCTGGTTGGCCGACCGCACCACAGGATCTTAAAGCAATTGAAGACCACATAGATGAACAAACGATATCCAAGTATGAGTCCAGATCTGAGTGCATTTCCAAGATCCGTACTACTGCAATCGCCTACGCACTGGAGCAGCAATTAACAAGACAGAACTACAACATCGCAATCGAATTAATGAAGCAAATCTAGACACAACACCGAGGAGAATAATATGAAATTCTTGATTTATGCAGCTCTTGCCATCCTTATCACCGGCTGTGACAACAACCAAGAGAAACAAACCACATCATTTTCAGTGATCCCAGGTAAAGGCCAATATCAATTGGACATTCCAGGGGGCGGGTCAATATTGTTCCCTAACAAAGCGATCTTGGACGAAACTAAATCCCATGATGGAAAAAACATTCGACAAGTATCCTTTGACCTGGGGCCGACTGAAATTAGCAGCGTCAACGCACCAATTAATGAGTACCTCGCATCTGCGGGATATACTGCAAAAGAAATCACAAAAACTGAAACAAATATTCGGACTCACTTCAGAAAAGACAACGCCACTGGAATCGATATGTATCTTGTAAAAGTACTTGATAAAAACAACCAACCTACTAGCACCCGCCTTCTTATGGCTTGGCCAAACAACTGATGTCAAACGGTAAAGTGATGCGCGTTGCTATGATTGTTTGGAATGAGTTTCTTAATGACGCTCGCGTACTTAAGGAAGCCCAAACCTTACAGCAGTCTGGTTATCAGGTCGCGGTGTTTGCATTACACACACCTGGCAAAACAAAAAATCGAGAGATACTCGCGGACGGTATAGAGGTTTTTCGCGTAGCACGCAGCCCTTTTTGGCGCTGGCGCAAAAGCACTCCACTGCAAAGTCGAGAAAAAATTGCTGGCAAACCTAAATTGCCAAAAGCCAATCTCGATTTAAAGCACCAATTACTGCGAATCGTAGCGCGTACATGGACACATCTTGGACTTTTGATCCAGATTACCCTGTATCGTGCTGACGTTATTCACGCTCACGACGTAAACACTTTACCGACTGCTTGGCTGGCTGCACGCTTGCGTCGTACACGCCTGGTCTACGACGCGCACGAAATAAGTACCAGTCGAGAAGGCTACACTAACTTCCGGTCTGTAGTAGGCGTTATAGAAAGTAGACTGATGCCTAAGACTGATGCAAATATCACCACTACTGAGGCACGAGCGAAGTATTTCGCTCGTGCCTATGGCATATCAAGACCAACAGTACTCCAAAATCGTCCTAGGCTAACAGCCCCCTGTAAGTCAAATCGAATCCGAGAAGAGCTTGGGCTAACGGCTCCTTGGCCAATCATACTCTACCAAGGAGGCCTTCAGCAGGGACGTGGTTTAGAGAAACTCATTCGCACAGCTGTTTATGTTCCAAAAGCCTACTTTGTTTTCATAGGCGGCGGCAGACTAACATCAACTTTAGAGCACCTCAGCGAAGAGTTGAATTTAAAAGATCAAGTTCACTTCATTCCCACTGTAGAGCTTAAGGATCTTCCAAGCTACACATCCTCTGCAGATATCGGCGTTCAGCCAATAGAAAATACATGCCTGAACCATTACACTACCGACTCCAACAAGCTATTTGAATATTTGATTGCTGGGCTGCCTATTGTAGCTACAGACTTCCCAGAAATCCGGCGAATTGTTTTGTCACACGATGTTGGCATACTGGTCCCACCAAATAATCCCGAATCACTTGCCTACGCATTGAATTGCTTGACGCAAAACTCACAGCTTAGACGGTTCTATGCAAATAATGCTTGCTCTGCAGCCAAAACTTTGAATTGGGAAGAGCAAGAATCGCGATTAGTCGATCTTTACCACCAAGTATTGGGTTCAGCCTCTATCACGCCAAAGGTACAGCCTTGACTATTCGGATACTTCTGCTCAGCTTCTATTACCCTCCAGATCTATCTGCGGGCTCTTTTCGTGCTGAGGCTTTAGTTAAGGCGCTGCGTAGCGAACTGGGTGAGAAAGTTGATATCGAGGTAGTAACGACCCAACCTAATCGATACCACTCATATACCACCAGCGCGGTAAGCATGGAGAAATCACCGCTTTTAATAGTTCGCCGAGTTCATATCCCAGCTCATCGAAGCGGAGTACGAGACCAAGCGCTGTCATTCACCTACTTTGCCTTCAATGCATTGAAAATCACAAACAACAAAAAATATGATTTAATTATTTCTACATCCTCGCGACTAATGACCGCAACTCTCGGCGCAATCATTTCGCACCGAAATAATTGCGCGCTATACTTAGACATGCGAGATATTTTTGTGGACACGGTAAGAGACATGTTACCCGAGCGATGGGGTAAATTAGCGGCCTCCATATTTTCACCTATAGAAAAATGGACCATAAACTCTGCGGCGAAAGTCAACCTTATATCCCCTGGATTCCTGCCTTACTTTACCACTCGGTATCCCGGCATGGATTTCACCCTATATACCAATGGAGTTGATGATTTATTTATTAAAGAAGCTCCCCCAGAGGAAATTAATTCATTAAGAGTTAGCAATTCTCGCCTGCAAGTAGTGTATGCAGGAAATATTGGCACTGGACAAGGCCTCGATCAGATCATTCCGTTGCTAGCACAGCGTCTAAACGACCAAGTAGAGTTCCACCTTATTGGAGCAGGCGGAGGCCTAGAGACGCTGCAGACAGCGCTTAAAAAAGCTAACGTAATGAATGTCAAGATCTATCCGCCAATGAAGCGCGATGAGCTTTTATCCTTTTATCGAGATGCAGATATTTTATTTTTGCATCTGAATAATCTAAAGGCTTTTCGAAGAGTTTTACCCTCCAAACTTTTTGAATATGCTGCGACAGGCAAGCCCATTTGGGGCGGTTTATCAGGATATCCAGCAAGATTTGCAAAAAAACGCATAAAAAACACCGCTTTATTTTCACCCTGCGACATTGATGGCGCCATTAGTGCATTGCAAAAGCTAAAATTACAAAATACATCTCGCCTTGAATTTGTTCAACAATTCTCCAGGCGTACGATAAAGAAAAAAATGGCTCAAGAAATTTTGCATATCACCAACAAAATGCTCCGCAGCCAAAATTAAAAATATTTGGTGCCCCCCTGATAGCGCATCGGATCTTATTACTATGTCTCTATAGCGAAATACGGAATAGGAAATCGTGAAAAAACTAGGCATTCTTTTAGTGCTTTTTGTCACCGCAGCGGTAGCCATCACTCTTTATGACAGCACCAGGTCATCCATATTTGAAAAGTCCAACTATTGGTCCGACACAGATTCTTCTATCAAACGAGAGGCGCGATTACTCCGCTGGGACGTCAGGGGAGAAAAGGTGCTTCGCGTTTCATGGGATGATGGTGCCCACTCTTATAGAGTCACAATGGAGAAATTTGGAGCAAGTATGCTCCCAAATATTAGATCCATTGAGCACAGAACCTCCATTGATGGAAAAAGAACAAACTGGAAACAAGTCAGCAATACTTCCAGTGACTGGCTGCCGCCTATAGTCGTTAAATCGTTAAAGAGCAATAACTCTTCACTCCAAAGTTTTACCGGCGGCGTCCAAAGCTCCAACGGCATGAGCGATGGAAATAAGACGGCAAAAAATATGGAGTACAAAATCATCGCCGATGGTTTTGACGTTAATTCCGGAAGTGGCCAAGCCAAGGACGTAACCATATATATAGCAAACGGAATAAGCGCATACAACACGCTACACAATGGCAAAATTGTAATTCGTCAAAATATCTCCATGACGTTCCGGGATGGTGGAATTTATATTGATGTCACCAATACAGCCCTCGACGATATTGGCATATTCGTTGACTACGGATTACAAGCTATAACCTACGGTTTCAAAGGTGATTTTAAAACTTATGGGCGCGTTGACTCGGACTGGGCTCCTTATATCGACTCCGACAACGACTCAGGCAGTAAGTCTCAATCCCCTGGGGCATGGGCCTATTCATTCAGGGACTATGATGTAGGCACGATGACATTATGGATTGATCGCGGATTCGCTGATGGTGATAGATATATTGATGACTCTCAGAAAATGCTTAGGATCAGTCGTTTGTCAAAAGCTTTTTTAAGCGTCATCTTGGCAGATAAAACAAAACGACCGGACGGCTACATTTTTGATCGGGGAGATAGCTATACATACAGGGCTGGCATTGCCTTTACACCGCTTGGAAAGCCTATTACGTTATTTCGCGAGTAATTGAAAACGAGTCAAATATCTTTCAGAACTCCGAAAACTTGTCTGACGTGGCTCTAAAATTAATCTCTAGCCCCTCGTAAATTACATCTATGTCACTGAACGCTATTGGCTCCTCCAAAACGCTCCAGGTATTTTCAAATAGCTGTCTCGTCAACCATCCAGCTACTTAGCTACTTAGCGTGCTGTTGATCACAATCGTGTCCAACAGCACCGTAACAATTAGCTCGCGGTTACGAATGCACCTTGTCCATCGCAGTGGATTCTGCATCGTGACTGCTCCGTGAACCCGCCGTTCAGAGCTCCTGACTGCTTTCGGAGTGCTGTAGCACCTATATTAAAGCGCTAGGTTTGATGGCAGATGCAACAACGCCTCGAAGCACGCCGCCATCAAGCTCGTAAAACCTCAAGGGTGGTTGATTCAATAAACCCTATCCCCCACCAACCGCTTCAAATACTGCCCATACCCATTCTTGGCCAACGGCTCAGCCAGCTTCAACAGCTGCTCTGCCCCAATCCACCCCTGCCTGAACGCCACCTCTTCCGGGCAAGCCACCTTCAGCCCCTGCCGGCGCTCGATCGTAGCGATATACCCGCTAGCCTCCAGCAACGAATCATGCGTGCCGGTATCCAGCCAGGCATACCCGCGCCCCATGATCTCCACCGACAACCGGTGCTGCTCCAGGTACGCACGGTTCACGTCCGTAATCTCCAGCTCGCCGCGCGCGGATGGTCGAATACCCTTGGCAATCTGGATCACATCGTTGTCGTAGAAGTACAACCCGGTCACTGCATAATTCGACTTCGGTTTAGCAGGTTTTTCTTCCAGGCTGATCGCATTGCCCTGCCCGTCGAACTCGACCACCCCGTAACGTTCAGGGTCTTGCACATGGTAGGCGAACACGCTGGCGCTGCCCTGGCGGTCCATGGCGCTGCACAGCAGCTGCTGGAAGTCGTGGCCGTAATAGATGTTGTCGCCCAACACCAGCGCGGTGGGGTCGTTGCCGATGAAGTCTTCACCAATCAGAAACGCCTGAGCCAGACCGTCGGGGGATGGCTGCACGGCGTAGGAAATATTGATACCCCAGCGGTGGCCGTTGCCTAGCAGTTGCTCGAAACGCGGAGTGTCTTGTGGGGTGGAGATGATCAGGATGTCGTGAATCCCGGCCAGCATCAGTGTGGTCAGCGGGTAATAGATCATCGGCTTGTCGTACACCGGCAGCAGTTGCTTGGAAATTGCCAGTGTCGCGGGGTGCAGGCGGGTACCCGACCCACCTGCCAGAATGATGCCTTTGCGCTTCATAGTGGTCCTTTCTCTTGGATTTCCGTCAGCATGCGAGCCACACCCAGGCGCCAGTCTGGCAGAGTCAGGGCAAAGGCCTTCTGCAGTTTATGGGTATCTAGACGCGAATTGGCCGGCCGCCTGGCCGGAGTCGGATAGGCCTCAGTGGTCAATGGGGTGACCTGTTCGGCATGGGCTTTCAACGTTACCCCTTGTACCGCCGCCTGCTCGAGCACGAAGCGGGCGTAGCCGCACCAGGTCGTTTCACCGCCAGCCGCCAGGTGGTAGAGGCCGCCCAGGGCCGGGGCCCGGCGGGTGGCGGTGATGGCGTGGGCAGTGATGTCGGCGATCAGCTCGGCACCGGTCGGGGCACCGTGCTGGTCATCGATCACGCCCAGGCTGTCGCGTTCGGCGGCCAGGCGCAGCATGGTCTTGGCGAAGTTGTTGCCGCGGGCGGCGTACACCCAGCAGGTGCGGAATATGAGGTGCTGGCAGCCGGCAGCCTGGATGGCTTGCTCGCCAGCCAGCTTGCTTTCGCCGTAGGTGTTCAGTGGGCCGACGTTGTCGTCTTCGCGCCAGGGCTGGGTGCCCCGCCCCGGGAACACGTAGTCGGTGGAGTAATGCACCAGCAGTGCGCCGCAGTCGGCGGCGGCGCGGGCCAGAATGCCGACGGCTTCGGCATTTACCTTGAAGGCTTGATCGCGGTCGCTTTCGGCCTTGTCGACGGCGGTGTAGGCAGCGGCGTTGACGATGACATCGGGCGCGTATACACGCACGGTTTCGGCCAGGCCTGGCAGATTGACCAGGTCACCACAGTACGCCTGGCTGCGAGCATTCAGCGCCAGCAGCTGGCCCAATGGGGCCAGGCTGCGCTGCAGTTCCCAGCCAACTTGGCCGTCCTTACCCAGTAGCAATACCTTCATGCAGAACGCCCTGCGTAATTTTGCTCTACCCAGTCGCGGTAGCTGCCGGACTGCACGTTCTGCACCCACTCCTGGTTGTCGAGGTACCAAGCCACGGTTTTGCGAATGCCGGTTTCGAACGTTTCGGCGGGCTTCCAGCCTAGTTCGCGCTCCAGCTTGCGGGCGTCGATGGCGTAGCGGCGGTCATGCCCCGGCCGGTCGCTTACGTAGGTGATCTGTTCGGCGTAGGGCTTACCGTCGGTGCGCGGGCGCATTTCATCCAGTAGCGCGCAGACGCGGTTGACGATTTCAAGGTTGGGCTTTTCATTCCAGCCGCCGACGTTGTACACCTCGCCGGTTTTTCCAGCCTCCAGCACGCGGCGGATGGCGCTGCAGTGGTCCTTCACGTACAACCAGTCGCGAATCTGCTGGCCGTCGCCGTACACAGGCAGCGGTTTGCCTGCCAAGGCGTTTACGATCATCAGCGGGATCAGCTTTTCCGGGAAGTGGTATGGGCCGTAATTGTTGGAGCAGTTTGTGGTCAGCACCGGCAAGCCATAAGTGTGGTGATATGAACGCACCAAGTGGTCGCTGGCAGCCTTGCTGGCCGAGTACGGGCTGTTGGGCTGGTACTGGTGGGATTCGGTGAAGGCCGGTTGGTCGGCAGTCAGCGTGCCATACACTTCGTCGGTGGACACGTGCAAAAAGCGGAACGCTTGGCGCGCAGGCTCATTCAGGCCGCCCCAGTAAGCGCGCACGGCTTCCAACAGGTGAAAGGTGCCAACGACATTGGTCTCGATAAACGCTTGCGGGCCATGAATCGAGCGATCGACGTGGGTCTCGGCGGCAAAGTTGACGATGGCGCGTGGCTGATGGGCATTGAGTAACTCTGCGACCAGCCGGCTATCGCCAATGTCGCCTTGCACGAAGCTGTGCCGCTTGTCGCCCTGCAGGCTGCTAAGGGTCTGCAGGTTACCTGCGTAGGTGAGTTTGTCCAGATTGACCACAGGCTCATCATTGCCGGCCAGCCAGTCCAAAACGAAGTTCGCCCCGATAAAGCCTGCACCGCCGGTTACCAGAATGGTCATGTTTGTCTGCTTCCGTTGTCAGGGTCTGCTCTTCCACTTTCAGGATTCTAGCCTGTTGGCGGTTTATTCGAGAGCGAAGACGATGTCAACGTGACATTCCGCTTGGAATGGCGCAGACACAGGGCCGCGTTGCGGCCCTGTGTATGGTTTAGCTGTGAAACAAGGTCAGGGCTCCAGACGGCGCTGTTGATAGATCCAGTCGACAATCTCGCCTTCCGGCGAATAGCCGCTAACGGTCTCGCGCAGCAACTGCCGAACTCGCACAAAATCATCGGCCGCCGCTGCCGCCATCAATTGCCGCAGGGAATCCTTGAGCGGTTCCCAGGCCAGGAAGTCTTCGTTAGCACTCATGATCATCGGGTGGCGGGTGGCAATCACGTTGTCGCCGATCAGCAGCTCTTCATACAGCTTCTCACCCGGCCGCAATCCGGTGAACTGGATGGAAATGTCGCCCATCGGGTTACGCTCGGAGCGCACACTGAAGCCCGACAAGTGGATCATCTTCTCGGCCAGTTCCACGATCTTCACCGGTTCGCCCATGTCCAGCACGAACACGTCGCCCCCCTTGCCCATGGACCCGGCCTGAATCACCAACTGCGCCGCCTCGGGAATGGTCATAAAGTAACGGGTGATCTTCGGGTGGGTCACAGTCAGCGGGCCGCCCGCCTTGATCTGCTTGTGGAACAGCGGAATGACCGAGCCCGAGGACCCCAGCACATTGCCGAAGCGCACCATGGTGAAGCGTGTCTTGTTTACCTGCGAGACTTTGCCGCTGTCGCCAAACAGCACCGGTGCCACTTCGCGGCTGAGTGCCTGCAGGGTCATTTCGGCAAGACGCTTGGTGCTGCCCATCACGTTGGTCGGGCGCACGGCCTTGTCGGTGGAAATCAGCACGAAGTTGGCAACCCCGGCCTGCAGCGCCGCCTGGGCGGTGTGCAGGGTGCCTATGACGTTGTTCATCAGGCCTTCGGCAATGTTGTGCTCCACCATAGGAACGTGCTTGTAGGCGGCGGCGTGGTAGACGGTGTCGACCCGCCAGGTACGCATGATGTCGAGTAGCTGGGACTGGTTGCGCACCGACCCCAGGATTGGCACCAGGCAAACCGACAGTGACTCGCGGGCAATGCGCTGCTCAAGTTCGGACAAGATGCTATACAGGTTGAACTCGCTGTGGTCGAACAGCAGCAGGGTTTTTGGCGTCTGGCCCAGAATCTGCCGGCAAAGCTCCGAACCGATCGAACCACCTGCGCCTGTCACCAGAACGATCTGATCGACGATGCAGCGCTCCAGCAGGTCGGATTGGGCCGGTACCGCATCGCGGCCCAGCAGGTCGGCAATATCCACTTCCTGGATGTCGTCCACCTTGACCTTACCGCTGGCCAGGTCCAGGAAGCTGGGGATACTGCGCACGTGCAGCGGGTAGCCTTCGAGGAAATTGAGAATTTCGCGTCGGCGAGTGCGGGTGGAGGACGGTATGGCCAGCAGGATTTCCTGCGCACCGGTGGCGTCAATCATGTCCTGCAACTTGTCGGGGCGGTACACCTGCAGGCCAGCGATCACCCGGTCAGTGATGCTTGGGTCGTCGTCGATGAACGCTACCGGGCGAAGGGCCCTGTCCGAGCGCAGGGCGGCAACCAGCTGATTGCCGGCGCCACCGGCGCCATAGATCGCCACTCGAGGCAGGCCGTCGCCACGGCCATTACTGGCAAAGGGCACGTGCTGCACAGCGGCGGCAAACCAGTCGCCCAGGAAGTACTGACGCATGGCCAGGCGCAGGCCGCCGATCATGATCAGGCTCAGCCACCAGTAGTTGAAGGTGATGGAACGTGGCACCACGTTCTGGTGGTTGCTGGCCCAGTAGATGATGAAGCCGAGAATAAGCGAAGACAGGGTGACGGCTTTGGTGATGGCGATCAGCGCGTCGGTACCGAAATAGCGCATGACCGCGCGGTACAGTCCAAACCGTATGAACAGGGGAATGCCCACCACCGGCGCGGCGAGGAACAGCCAGCCGTGGTCGAGGATGGGGTTGGCCAGCTCGTCAATGCCGAGGCGCACCACAAACGCCAGCCAAAGTGCGGCCCAGATGAGCACCACGTCGGTCAACACCTGAAGCAAGCGTTTGTGTCTACGAGGTAAAGCAAGCAGTTTAGCGCGCACCTTGTCCATCGCTCCTCTGAAACGTTTCCAGAAATTCCCTGACATCTAGTAGCTCACATTACCTTAGTGTCAATCTTCAATTTCGCCCGCGCGAAAGCGCACAGCCAGCAGCACCAACGGTGTGTAGGCCAGCACCACGCCCACTGCGCCATCGAGGCCCAGTCGCGCGACACAGAACGCTATCGGCAGCAACCAGCACAGGTTCAGTACGGCAACCGCCAATGTCACCGGCAAGTGCCTGCCAAATTTGCGCGAGGCATACTGATAAGCGTGGCTGCGGTGGGCCTCGTAAACCTTGTCACCGCGCAACAGGCGGCGCACCAAGGTGTAGGTGGCGTCTACAATGAACACGCCGAGCAGGATCAGCCAGCACCAAAGCAGCTCCGGCGCCACCCAGGCAGCCTGCAGCGACAAGCCGCCGAGGACGATGCCGAGGAAGCCACTGCCGGCATCACCCATGAAGATCTTGGCTGGGGGAAAATTCCAGAACAGGAACCCGGCAACAGCAGCTGCCAACAGCAATGGCAGTACCGCGTGGCTGCCCAAACCTGCCAATGAGTATAGCGAGGCGGCCCCCAGGCACACAGTGATGGCCTCGATACTGGCAATGCCGTCGATGCCGTCCATGAAGTTATAAAGGTTCAGCAGCCATACCAAGTACACCGCAGCCAGCACGCCCCCAAGCCAGCCCAGGTCCACATGCCAGCCCAACAGGGTCAGCGGCGGCAAGCCGCCCATCCAGGCCAGCATCCACACAGCGGCAATGAAATGCCCAAGCAATCGCCAGCGTGCGGGGATGTGGCCATGGTCATCCATGAAGCCGATGATAGCGATCAGCGCGCCGCCGCCGCCCAAGGCCACCAGCGTGCGGCTGTCCCCTGCCCCGCTGAGCATGCAGCAGACAATAGCCAGCAGGAATGCCAGCACGATGGCAACACCGCCACCACGCGGAGTGGGCACGGTGTGCGAACTACGGGCATTGGGCACGTCGATGACACTGCGCGCCAGCGCATAGCGGCGCAGCCCCGCGGTCATGAGCAAAGACAGCAGAAGTACGGCGGGTAAAGCCCACAAAAGCATCATTGGTCGTTGTTTTCCTGATAGTGCCTGGCCGCAGCCAGAAGGGCCGCATCCACCTTTACCGGGGGTTGCCAGCCGAGCAGTTCACGGGTCTTGCTGATGTCTACCTGCAACGAGCCGCACAGGCGCTGGGACAACGCACCTTTGCCCAGTGCCTTGGCACTGCTGGTCAGCAACCAGGCCGGCACCGGTAGCAGCCGGGCTGGCTTGCCCAGCGCCCTGGCCATGCGCGCCAGCAGTTCAGTAGTGGAAAGGTCCTCGCCATCGCTGACCAGGAATATCTGGTTGGCCGCGGCCGGGTGCTTGATGCAGGTCAGCACCAGATCCACCAGGTTGTCCAGCGCCACCAGGCTGCGCCGATTGTGGATGGCACCGAAGGGCAACGGCACACCACGGTCCAGCCAGCGCATCATGCTGAGGAAGTTGGCCTTCACCCCCGGGCCATACACCAGCACCGGGCGGATGATGACGATTTCCATGCCTGTTTGCGCACCCAGCGTCAGCAATGCCTGCTCCGCCTCATGCTTGGAGATGCCATAAGGGTCGACCGGGTTCGGCGTGTCATCGGCGCGGTAAGCCTCGCCTGTGCAAGTCTGCTCGCCATTCACCTTGATCGAGCTGACGAATACGAAACGGCGGGCACCTCCTGCACTGGCGGCACGGGCAAAGGCCAGGGTGCCGTCGACGTTGATGCGGCGAAACTCTGCCAACGGGTCACTGGCAGTGTCGCTCATGACATGCACGCGTGAGGCACAGTGCACCACTACATCGGGGCGGTGGGCCAGCAACTGACTACTTTGGTCGTCGGTGAGGTCGCCAATGGGATAACTGACAACGCCCGCCGGCATGAGGCGCAAAGGTGAACGCAAAGGAACGACGGTTTCGACGTTTACGTTGCGACTGAGCGCCTTCAATACTGCCCCCCCGACAAAACCGGACGCGCCCGTCAAAATTACTCTCATTCTCACCTGATCGCTTTCTTGGTTATTGGTTATTACTATCGGACAGATCGCATGACAACGGAAGACACGCACGTAAGGTGCAGAAATTTCTGACAAAAACCGGGTCTAAGACGCCCACACAATAGCTTATTGCGCGGCGAGGACCACGGTCGCTGTCAAGACCCTAATGAATCCTGAGCAAAACTACAAATCGGTGTCAGTATCCGCGTTCATATCCCTGAGCGATACCAAGTTGCCCCGATGTCAATGCGTGCAGAGCATGGACAGCTTATGCAAAACAAAACAGAATCCCCCCTCCCCTCCAGGTACCTATAAGAACTCATGTCCACAGGGAAAGTCACCAACGCGCTCTCCTCTCCCGTTGCCGCAAGTATTGCCGCCATATTTGGCCGTTTCCTGCTGTTGGGCACTGGTGCCCTGACGGGCATCATCATTCCGATGACCATGGCACAAACTTCGGTAGGGCTGTTTTTCCTTGCCCAGTCACTGATTGCTGCGCTCGCGACCCTGGGCCAACTGGGTCTGAGCATTACAGCACCGGCCTGCATCTCTACTGCACAAGGGTACCGTGACGGTGGCCAGGTCAAGCAGATACTGCGCCGCAGTTTGCTGCTGGCTGCGCTCTCGACCGTTGCCCTGGCAGTCGGGTTCAACATTTTCATGCACGTGCTGTCTCGCTACGAAGGTGACGAACTGCTGCGGCTATTGCACGGGATTGCGCCACTGGTTTCGCTGAGCATGATCATGGCGGCAATCAGCACCATTCTGTCCGAGCAACACCGAGCCTTGGGGCACTTCGTCCAGGCCAGCTTCCTGACCACCGGGGCCAGTCTGGCAAGCGCGGCAACGGTAATCCTGGCCTGGCGCGGCGAATTGCACATTGAGTTGGGTAGCTTGATCCTGGCCGGAGCCGTGGGTGCCGGCTGCACCACGCTGCTGGGTGCCTGGAGCCTGCGCCGCTGGTACCGCGCGCAGCAACAGGTAAAGCCAGTCAACAGCATCAGCTATGCTGCCCTGCTGCGCGAAACCCGCCCCAACCTCACCACCACCGTGGTTCTGTTCGTCATGTCGCAGGCTGACCTTTGGATCATTGCATGGTTCGGCGATGCGGCCGGGCTAGCCATCTATGGCCTGGCTTCGCGACTGGCAGCCCTGGTGTTGATACCCCTGGCAGTGATCAATACCGTGGTGGCACCCTCCATCGGACGCATCTGGGTACGCGGCAAAAAACGTTACCTGCAGCGCGTTATGGGAGTGGGTGCCAGCGCAGCCACTGTACTCGGCCTGACGGGCTACCTGCTGTTCATTCTGAGCGGTCAATTCTTGCTGGCCCACGTGTGGTCCAGCGAATACGCCAATGCGTACTATATTTTTGCCATTCTCGGGGTTTCGCAACTGGCGCAGACTTATGCCGGCCCTGCCGGCTTCGTCCTGATGATGTTGCAGAAACAACACGTTGCCATGCGTATTTCGGTGGTCAGCGGAATATGCATGATTGCCACCGGGCTACTGGCCATGTGGCTGTATGGAATCATCGGTTTGGCCGTGGTATACAGCCTCGGCGGGGTGTGCCAGTCGCTGGCGCAAATTTACTGCGTCAAACGCATTTTCAACCTCAACACCACCGCAAATTATTCTTCATTGCGCAGGTTCCTGCGCTTCTATTACCGTCGAAAGGTATCTCATGGTCGCTAGCAACATAATGCCCAAGGTTTCGATCGTCATCCCTACCTACAATACTGGGCGCTATGTACTGGATGCGATCGACAGTGTTCTGCAACAAACCTACCCCAATGTGGAATTGATTGTCGTCGACGATGGCTCCAGCGACGACACGCCGGCACTGCTGGCGCAGCACCCGGGCAACTTCATCCGTTTCCGCCAGGCCAACGCAGGGCAGAGTGCAGCGATGAACTTTGGCTGGCAGCAGAGCAGCGGGGATCTGCTGGGCTACCTCAGTGCCGACGACCGCCTCAACCCACGAGCAGTGGAGGTTATCGTCGCAGCTATGGCCAAGGCTCCCGAAGCAGTGCTGGCCTATCCGGACTTTTGCGTCATCGATGAAGACTCCAAACACGTGCGCACAGTGCAGACCCCCGATTACGATGAGCGTCTGCTGATCGCCAATTTCCAGTGCCTGCCGGGCCCCGGAGCACTGTTCCGCCGGCCCGCATGGGAAAAGGTCGGTGGCTGGAACACAGGGTTGCGCAACATTCCGGACATGGACTTTTTCCTGCGCCTTTGCCAGTACGGCCCGTTCACACGGGTCGCGGAGCCGCTGGCAGACTTCCGCATGCATTCCGGCTCGACCACCTACAATCCATGCAACGCGGAACGCTCGGACGAACCACTGCGGGTCATCAACAGCCTTTATCAGACCAGCGGTCTTTCGCCTTCCATACTAGGCTGGAAGCGCAAGGCGATTGCTAATGCCCATATGCTATCCGGTTTCATGCACGGGTTTTCCGGGCGCTACGCGATGTTCGTGATACGCATGGGCAAGGCCGCACTGCTCGATCCTCCCTCGATCATTTCGCGCAAGATGGTCAGTTACGTGCTGACTATCCTAAGACCAAAATCCAAGGCCTGAGTAACAACGGCAGCACTGACTTGCCCAAAATTCAGTGCTGACACCCGCTACTAGCGATTGAGCAAGGCCATCCCTACCTGGAGGTCAGCAGGACGAAGCGGGTGAGCGGAGCAACAAAAGTACCGATCAGCACTGACACTTTTGGAGCACATTGATGAACCAAACCGTTCACCCCCACCTGCTCGGCAATCGCTACTTGCAAGCCACTGCAATGCTGGTGGTGGCCGTCGCCACCTTCGCAGCCGCCGTTCAATACCAGGCGCCGGTTCCGCCGCTGTTGGTCAATGGCGTCCTGACCGCTTTGCTGGTGCGCAGCATGCTCAACAACCGTACTAGCTTTTTCTCATTCTTCCTACTGGCATTCCTTATTCTCGGCTGCTGGGCAAAGCTGGTGCTGCACTTCATCCTTGGTACGCAATTCATCGAGCCCATCGGGGCCTTCGATGACTCACCCCAGGCATGGGACTCGGCCATGCTGGCGTTAAACATCGCCTTCGCCACGCTTCTGGCCTGCCAGGCCTTTGTCACGCGCCTGTCCCCTCCAGCAACCATCCACATCGAAAGGCCGCGCGCACTGCTCAAACCATCCATGTGGCTGGCCGCGCTGCTCACCGCCCTGCTGCTGGCATTCAATTTCAAGTTCGCCATTCTCAAGGTTGGTACAGAACCGCTGCTGAAGCTGCACAGTTACGTCTATGTGCTTGTATCGTTCATGCTTGCCTGGGGTAACCTGATCCTGCTTGCCACCCTGGGCTACTGGCTGGTACAAGCGCGTCAGATGAGGCTGGAGACGCTGTTCTACATCCTCATAGTGGAAGGGGCAGTAACAGCAGTATCAATGGGGAGCCGGGCGCAGATGATTTTGCATGTCGCCGCCCCGTTTGCAGTTTATCTGGTGCATGGCCGCGAGTTGGTCAGTGGGTTGCGCCTGGCTCAATGGGCAAGAATTCTGCTGGTAACCGCAGTGCTGTTTGTGGCCTCACTGCTATTGGTGTCAGCCGACCGCCTGCAGTCGTTTGCCCAAGCCCGGCCGGTCATCGGCCCGGTTGTCACTTCAGAAAGTGGCCCCGGCGTTGCGCCTAGCGCCTACCCTACGACCAATCTGCTCGTCGCCCCCGCGGATGCCGCTCAGGCGATCGCTGGAGCACTGCTACCGGCCATGCCGTTGCTGCGTGTCGCCACCCAGATCACGCCGCTGCCACCTGTCGCCCACGAGGCAGCCGATGTAGCTCTCGTTCGTCCAGAAATAAGCGAGGAGGTCAAACGCGCCCGCTGGAAAGGCATGCTAATGGAAATGAGCAAGCTAGTCGTAGACCGCTGGATCGGCTTGGAGGGGATTCTGGCGGTCGTCAGCCACGCGGGCACCGGCTGGCCGCTGTTCCTGCACAGCCTGGTAGAGCTTCCGGAAAACGGCACCGAAGCTATCTACCAACGCATGTCGAATGCCCAGTATCAGGCTTTTGAGAATTTCACCTTCATGACCATTCCTGGCCCAATGGCCATTCTTTTGTACAGTGGCAAATTGACGGTGTTAGCTGGCGGTCTGGCGCTCTTGTTTCTGGCCGGGGTCTTGGCCGAGCGCATGGCCAACCACCTGGTCGGCAATGTCTTTACCCGCGCGGCCATCGGGGTAGCCTTGGCCTATCTGATAGTGCAGACCAACTTCCCACGCGTGCAATTCTTTTTCTTCATCGAATTACTCGGCTTCATCCTTGGGTTATATCTTGCGCGGATAATAGTGACCGGCCCGAACGGTGAAAAAGCAATCCCGGCGCCGGCCTTGGAGCAATCGCTTTAGTGTGGTCGACAAGCGCCCACTACCTTGCCACAGCTTGACCAACAGAAGCAGCTTCAGCCTCAAGTGGGACTGGTGAAGACACCGCTCCCAGACGCGAACGGCTGGCGATGGCCAGCGCAAACAGCGAGGCCAGCAGAGTATCAAAGGCAGGGGTCAGCAAAATCACCTCAAAGCAGCTCCAAAGCAAGGTGACTGCCGAGGCTATGAACACCGAACGCCAGAACGTTGAGCCCCTTGCCATCTGCGAAAACAGGCGCATTACGCAATAAAGATAGAAAAGATAAACGGCAGTACCGCCCACCCCCAGCAAGAGAAGCATGTTAAGAATCGAATTGTGCGGATCCCACGCTAAGCCATTGAAAATATAAAAATATTCTGAGCGCGGTGCGCCGAGTAACGGGTTATCTGCAATGTGATAAACCGCCGCATGCCACAGTCCCACCCGGATGGCTAGCGACTCGGGCAGCCCGCTCTTCATAAAGAATGCCGCTAAGAAAACCGCCAGGCCGCCGATCACGAACCCAAAGGAAAAAAACCTCGGGTACCGTGAAAGCAGGGCTGTTCTCGTATCAAGCGACCAAATGACCACAGCCAGTATCAACATTGCGTATCCAGTGCGGGAAAAGGTCAGCATGAATGCCCCGACCAGTGCAATTGCACACAGATACTGCCTGGCGTACAACGCCACCACTGTACCAACCAGAAGGAAGACAGCCAGATAGTTGGAGCTTCCCAAGGGGGTGGCGATCAGATTCTTGAGGGTATAGAAATCCAGATGTTCCCGGTAGCCGAAAGCGGCATTGCCAAGCATGATGAGCGCGGTCAACACGCTGCCGAACAGGATACTACTTTGTACCAATGACTCATCCGCGGGGCACCTGCTTAACACCAGAATCGACACAGCAGAGTAAAAGAAGCAGAAATACACCGAGATATCATTCTTGATAGGTGGGTACGGGCCAAAGAACTGGAAAACCACGGGAAGGCAAGCCAGCGCGGGCACTACTGCTTGCCACGTGATCGTCCTGACTTTGAGGCGTATGGCCAGCATCGGCAAAATGTACATCGCAAGGGGTAGCGTCACCCTTGCATAAATGTTTCCGTAGAAAATCGCCAATAAAAACGCCGCCAGCAGCACGTGTTCCTGGGTAACATTTCTGTAATAACGCGCTAGCACCATTTCAAACCTATCAAGTATCAACCGTTGATGAGGAACGCTGTGCTCCGACCAGTGGTGAAGCTGGTGTGCAAACATCTTTGCAATCGCCATGGCGTATGAGCCAGCCGCGCTGCAATTCTGGCGTTATTTACGATGGTGATAAAGGCCCTTCCATCCATGAAATGCAGTCATCCGCTTGACGATAGTGACCACAACAGCGTTACCCGTCGGCATCGCCCGACGGGTATCACTTAGTCACCCATTGAGCCGGTGTGTAGCAGACGGCTGAACCGACGCAACATGACCTGCACCGTAGCAGACCAGGTGTAATGCTCCAGAATGAAGGTTTTGAGCCGCCGTCCCTTGGCCGTCAGCTCGACAGGGTCAGCCAGCATGCGTGCCAGGCCCTGCGCGATACCTGCAGCACTGGCCGGCACCACGAGGCCGCCCTGTACCTCCTCGACTTGGTCGAAACCGCAAGTGTCGGTCAGTAAAACTGGCAAGCCGACAACCCCGGCTTCCAGGGCAACCAGGGACATTGCCTCCGAGCGCGAAGGGATGACCAGCAACATCGCCTGGCGATACACCTGGGTACGCTGGACCTCGTCGAGAAAGCCAATGAAGTGGATGCGCCCTGCCAACCCCGAAGCGTCCACCTGCGTCTGCAGCTCTTGCTGCATACCAAAGTCAGGCCCGGCCATCACCAGCGGATAACGTTGCACCGCCGGCGTGTCGAGGTAGGCCTGAATGAGAAAATCAGGCCCTTTTACCGGCGCCAGCCGCCCCATGAACAAAATGAATGGCTCGTCCGGAAGCTGAACACTATTTGCCCCTCGCACCGCCCCAGGCTCGGCTACAGCATTGCCGATGACCGGAATCAAAGCAGCCGGTATGCCTGCCACCTGGGCGATAAGCTCTTGCTCCAGGTCGGTTATGGCGATAAAGCCTGAGGCCCCTTTGATCAACCAGCGGCCCAGCAACAGATGAAACACCTTCATGATCGGCCGCGGAGAACTCACCGAGGCAAACTCGCCAGCCGGGCACAAGACATAGGGGCGCCTACCGATCAGCGCCAGCAGGCCTATGGCAACACTCAGCAAGTTCCAATATCCCATGATATGTATCACTTGCGCTTTGCGCACTGCACGCCAGGCACGCCACGGATTTAGCAGCGGGATAGGGAAACGGTGGCCGATACGGCCGGTTACGTAGCTTTTCACTCCAAGTTCATCAAACTCGCGTTGCCAGGAGTTCCCGGTCATGGCGATGGCTTCACAGTCACTGCCCGCCTTGGCCAGATGAAGGGCCAGGTGCCGGGTGCGCTCAGCAGTACCACCGCCGAGTTTGGCGTCCAGTGAAATATTGACCAGCAGTAACCTC
Organism: Pseudomonas sp. YNh; assembly: GCF_037993085.1. Taxonomy (NCBI): domain Bacteria; kingdom Pseudomonadati; phylum Pseudomonadota; class Gammaproteobacteria; order Pseudomonadales; family Pseudomonadaceae; genus Pseudomonas; species Pseudomonas sp. YNh. The sequence continues at coordinate 91,447 of NZ_JBBMRJ010000023.1, forward strand.
ATGCCGACGCCCTCAGCAGTGCAATGTAGCGCGCCAGTTGTTGCTTGAAGTCGGCTGTGGCGGGCTGCTGCCACTCGGTAAACCGCTGCTCGCTGAACCGGCGCGAGGGGTTGGCATTGCTGATTCCGCGCAACCGCAAAAGCAGGCGGAGCAAGGCCTGGGGTAGGTGCGGCAGGTACCTCATCGAGGGCCGGCCAAAAGCCTGCATCAGGGCATCCTGCAAATAGCCAAAATTGTTTTCCGACGCGGCGTCATCGGTCACCAGTACCACTTCACCCTGCCGTACCTGCGAAACCTGGGCCACGAACGCCAGCGTCTGCACCACCTTTTCGACACTTACCAGGTGCATTCGCCGCGGGCCATACAACACACGACGCAATGCCAGTTTCCAGCCCGGTGCACTCGAAACTTCATGCACGAACGACACAATGTTCAGCCCGCCATCGCCAAACACTGCCCCAAGGCGCAGCACTACAACCTCGAAGCTTTCAACAGGTACAGCCCGCGCCAGCGCCTCGGCGCCCGCGTGCTCAAGCTCGTAAGGTGTTCTGGGCTCAAGTCGCGTACGGGCATCGACCACTGCGTCCGGTGCGGCACCAAACACGTCGATGCTCGAAACGTGCAAATAACGCTTGATGCGAGATTGCTCGCAGGCCTTTAGCACATTGACGATGGCCGGCTCGAACCACCCGCTGCCGTCAGGCCGCAACAGATCGATCACTGTGCAGCCCGGCACCAGGATAGCGGCGAGCGTCGCGGGGTCTTCCACGTCGAAGTGCGCGAGACGCACACCGGCGCTGCTTAACCAGTCGGGTTCCGTACGATGGATCGCATAGATGACTTCGGTGTCACTCAGCGCTTTGCATACATCCAGGAAATGCCGGCCAACAAAGCCGGTTCCCCCAATCACCACCAGCGTGTTCATAGGCCGTTCGCATCTCCATCAGCCAGGGCGGGGTTCAATCGACGGCACGCCTGAGGAAAGCATGTCATCACTGGGCAGTCGCTCTGAAAGACTGCCGGCGGTCACTCGCCACGCAGCCCATGGCCTGGTTACTTCGACCAGACCGTGCGGTTTATGTAGTCGGTGTAGCTGTAGACGATCCGTACAACCTGCTTGGAGACCGGACCGCCCAGGTAGTCCTGCACCACCGGAATCACTCGCTGGTTACGGTCATGCTGGCTGATAACCACACGCACGGCATCCAGCACGCGATCTGGTGTGAGACCGCACATGATCAGGGTGCCTTCATCCATGCCTTCCGGGCGCTCGTGGGCATTTCGGATGGTTACCGCCGGCAGGTTAAGCAGCGAGGCCTCTTCGGTAATGGTGCCGCTATCCGAAAGCACGCACAGGGCGCCCATCTGCAGACGAATGTAATCCAGCAGGCCATAGGGTTTGACGAAGCGGATAAGCGGGTGCTCCAGGCTTTCGCCCAAGTCCTCAAGGCGCTTGCGGGTGCGGGGGTGGGTGGAGACGATTATCGGGTAACCATACGTGTCAGCCAAGGCACGCAGCGAAGCTAGCAGGTCACGCAGGTTCTGCGGAGTGTCGACGTTTTCTTCGCGGTGGGTGCTGACTATGAAGTATTTGCCCTCTTCCAGCGATTCGCGCTCCAGCACCGTGGAGGCATCAATCTGCGGCCGGTAGTAGTCGAGCACTTCCTGCATGTGCGAACCGGTCTTGATGATGGTTTCCGGGCGGATACCTTCATCCAGCAAGTAGCGCCGGGCATGCTCGGTCAACACCATGTTGATGTCGCTGAGGTGGTCGAGCACCTTGCGGTTAAGCTCTTCCGGCACGCGCTGGTCAAAGCAGCGGTTACCCGCTTCCATGTGGAACACCGGGATCTTGCGACGCTTGGCGGCAATCACTGCCAGGCAAGTGTTGGTGTCGCCATACAGCAACAGGGCATCGGGCTTTTCCAGCTCGAAAATTTCATCCGATTTGGCAATGACCTCCGCAATGGTACCGGCCGCCGTGGCGCCAACCGCCCCCAGGAAGTGGTCCGGCTTACGAATGCCCAGGTCATCGAAAAACACCTGATTGAGCTCGTAGTCGTAGTTTTGGCCTGAGTGCACCAGCACATGGTTGGCCTGCTCGTCGAGCTCGGCGATTACACGGCTCATCTTGATCAGTTCGGGCCGGGTTCCGACGAGGGTCATGACCTTAAGCATTGAGTTGTTCCTGGATAAAGTCGAGTTTCAGCAGCAGGGCCTTGATGCCCTCAATGTCGAGCCGCTCGGTATTGTGGGAGGTGTAGTCATCCAGCTCGGAGATGTGCTGTTCGCCTTCGACAAAATACTTCTTGTAGTTCAGGTCGCGGTTGTCGGCCGGAATGCGGTAATAACGGCCCATATCGTCGGCCTTGGCCATTTCCTCACGGGAAATCAGCGACTCATAGAGTTTTTCGCCATGGCGGGTACCGATCACCTTGATCGGGTTCTCCCGCTTGAACAGCTGGCGCAGCGCCTCTGCCAGCTCCTGCACGGTAGACGCCGGTGCCTTCTGCACGAAGATATCACCCTGCTGAGCGTTCTCGAAGGCGTGCAATACCAGGTCTACGGAGTCTTCCAGCGACATCAGGAAACGGGTCATGTTCGGGTCGGTCACGGTCAGCTCATTACCGGCCTTGAGCTGGTCGACAAACAACGGAATCACCGAACCGCGGGAGGCCATGACGTTGCCGTAACGGGTGGCGCAAATCACCGGCCCTTGCTGCGGGATCATCCGCGACTTGGCCACCATCAATTTTTCTGCCATGGCCTTGGAAATACCCATGGCATTGATGGGGTAAACCGCCTTGTCGGTGCTCAGTACCACAACCCGCTTCACACCGTTGGCGATGGCAGCATTCAGCACGTTCTCGGTACCGACGACGTTGGTTTTTACCGCTTCCATCGGGTAGAACTCGCAGGACGGTACCTGCTTCAACGCCGCAGCATGGAAAATGTAGTCCACTCCGACCATCGCTTCTGCCACGCTTTGGTAATCACGCACATCGCCGATGTAGAACTTCACCTTGTCGTTGGACAGGGCAATACGCATGTCTTCCTGCTTTTTCTCGTCACGGCTGAAGACGCGGATTTCCTTGACGTTGGTATTGAGAAAACGCTTGAGTACCGTGTTGCCGAAAGAGCCGGTACCGCCGGTGATCATGAGAATCTTGTTATCGAACACGTGTGCGCTCCTTGTAATTCGTTATTGACGCTGTTCGTGCATGAACTGTATGAGCGCCGGCCAGGAGGGTGGCTGGTAGCCCGCATCCGCACGGAAGCGGGAAGAGTCCAGCGAACGATCGATTACCAGTTTGTCGTCCGCCACGATCTGGATGTCCTTGCCATAAACCTTCGCCACCTGCTTGAGCAGTTCGTACTTGTCGATTGGCTCGGCAGACACATGATAAAGCCCCTTCAGCGAAGGGTTGGGAATCACGTATTCCAGCATGACCCTGGCCAGCTCGGCAGTTGGCAGGCCCGAGAAAATTGCCTTGGTGAAACCTTTCACGCTGCCCTGCTGGGACAGGAACCAGTCCACCAGCGATGCGTTGCTTTGCAGCTCATGGCCGATGATCGAAGTACGGAGGGTAACGGCATCATCGAGGTCGTGCAGTTCACCAATGTATTTGGACTTGCCATACAGGTCGGTGCAGTCGGACTCGTCCTGTTCGCGGTACATGCCCTTGGTACCTGAAAACACGCAGTCGGTGCTGACATGCAGCAGTCGCGCTCCGGCCACACGGCACAGGGTGGCCAAACGGTGTGGCAACATGGCATTGATCGGTAACGCGGTGAGCGGGTCCTTGGCATCAGCCAGTTGCTTGATCAGGCCAACGCAGTTGATGACCACATCCGGCCGCGCCTTGGCGAAGGCCGCCATCAGCGCGTCGGCGTCTAGTACATCCACACCGCACAGCAATTGCTCAGCCTGTTCCGCTGGGAAGAACCTGCGCCCTGACGATGAGCGCAATGTGCCCATTACCTGATGTTGGGAATTGGCCGAGAAATAGCGGAAGACGGCGTTGCCCAGCATGCCTGAGACACCCAGTACCAGTATATTCATTGCGTCGCCTTGTCCTGTTCAACCCGTTGTTCGAACATGCGCACCAGTGCCTTGCACTGGGCCTTGAGTTCAAAGTGTTTCAAGAAGTAGGCCCTTGCCTGAGCCCCCAACAGCTCCCGCTGCCCCTGCGTCATGGCTTGCATCGACCGTATGCACGCCGCTAGGCCAGCCGCATCTTCGGCCGGGCAGGTCACACCAGCCCCGGCATCATTGATGACTCGCGCGCCTTCGCCATCCAGGCTGCCAATAATAGGCCTGCCTGCAGCCAGGTAGGCCTGGACCTTGCTCGGGATGGTAAAACTGAAAATCTCGTCGCGCTTCAGTGTAACCAGCAATGCAGCACTGAGTTCGAACAGTTCAGCCATGGCCGTGCGAGGGTAGGCGCCGGCGATGACGAGGTTGTCCAGCCCCCGCTTGTGTTTCTGTTCTACCAGCCAGTCCGCCTTGCTGCCGGTGCCAACCATAACGATACGTACTTGCGACTGCTCGTCCTGCAGCATCCGCGCGGCGTCGACAACCGTGGCCAACCCTTGTGCGCTGCCCAGGTTTCCAGCGAATACCACGCAGAAGTGGTTGCGCAACAAGGCAGTCAGCGCGTCTGGCAGTTTGCACACCTCACCGGAGGCGTCCTGCTGCAAGTAGGAGTTAGGGTAATAGTTGATCTTGTCGGCACGCGCATAACGCTTGACCGGATCGATGAACGCCCGCGACTGCACCAGTAATACATCCACAGCCCAGTACAGGCCGCGCACCAGCAGACCGACAATCGACAACAGGAATTTGTTACGAACAAAGCCCGTGGCAGCAAGACTCTCCGGCCACAGGTCCTGCACCCACAGGAACACAGGCGCGCGATGGACACGCTTCATGGCCAGCGCAGGGATTACCGAAATGATGGGCGACGGCGCAAACACGAAGTACACATCGAACTTGCCACGCTTCGCATGGCCGGTAAAGTACCTAACGCCATTGGCCACGAATGAAAAATAATTAAGGATAAGGTTTTTTGCCCCGCCTTTCTTGCGCGGGCGCAACGGCGCACGATGAACTGCAATCGTTTCAGCAAAACGATCTTCGACTGCATCGTGTGCGGTATAACCCGGAAAAACCTCACCGCCTGGGTAGTTAGGCTTACCAGTGAAAACTTCGACATGCACACCCAGCGCGCTCAGTTCCCGAACGATATCATTGATGATGAAATTCTCAGGGAAGAAATATTGGCTGACCACAGCAATTTTTAAAGGTGCTTGCGTCACACTGACTTATCCTTCTGGGTGTGGCGATCGGTATTGCATGAAATGCGCTGAACCCTCGTGGTGGCACATGCGTCGACTAACAACTCGCAATGGCTGACCCACTGGATACCGGCACTACACCTCGGTAACTGACCTCCTGCCATTCCGGAAAATGCGGAATACCAGAAGACAAGCACCCCACTACTATTGTCCAGATCACTTTCCGATATTGGCGCATGTTATTGTAGTTATCCAGGCTTCGCCATCCTTTGGCCATCATTTTAAAATATGTAGCTTGCTATTGTTTGTTGCGTCCAGTGCGGACCCTCAAGCTACTATCCATCGCGGTTCGCTTCAAGCCCTGGGCTGGCACCTTCGCTAAGTCACCCTAATCCTTGGGCAAGTTCCTCAAAAAGCTGAAAAAATGCTGCCATCCATCGGATGGGTCAGACACCGGTAAAAACCCGACGCATCCAAAATAAGATTGCGTTCTCTGCCGCCCGTATCACTCCCGTCACGGCACACTCACCGTGACCACACGCCCCTGGTCCCTGAACGCTGCCTCGATGGCGTTGGCCAGTGCGGCCTTTGCATTGTCGTCACCATGAACGAGCACTATGCGTCTGACTACCTCCGTGCCCTGGGACGCGAAATGCACCAGCCCTGACTGGTCGGCATGCCCTGAATAACCGTCGATCGTCAGCACCTTGGCGCGAATCTCATACATTTGCCCACCCAGGCCCAGCTGCACGAGCCCCTGCCCACCGTCACTCGCCTGGATCACCGAGCCAGGGGTGCCTTTGGCCTGGTAGCCAACGAAAAGCACCTCATGGCGGGGATCATCCAGCATCGCCTTAAGATAATTGACGATACGCCCACCTGAACACATGCCGTTGCCTGCGATCACAATCGCCGGGCGGCCGGTGCTCCTCAGATAGTTGACCACCTGCTGGTGTCGCGCGTGGCTGTCGACGGCAATCAATTGCTCAAAACCAAGAGGCTTGCGCCCTTCGCTCAAGCGCGCCGTCGCCTCGTCGCTCCAGTAGGCGTGCAGTTCACGATAAGCGCCGGTGATGCGTTGAGCCAACGGCGAATCGAGAATAACCGGCAACTGTGACCAATCGAGTGGATTATCGGAATTACTTCCAGCGCCTGCACCTAGCAACACTTTGCGGTGAAGGATGTCTTCAAGCTCGTAAAGCAGCTCTTGGGTGCGACCAAGGCTGAAGGCAGGTATGAGCAAGGTACCCTGGTCAGCCAACGCCCGATCGATGGCTGCTTCCAGCTGGTTTTGCCTCTCATTGCGTACAGCATGCAGACGATTGCCGTAGGTGCTTTCCAGCACCAGTACATCAGCATGGCGTGGCGGCTTAATGGCTCGCAGCATTGGGTTGCGACCACTCCCCAAGTCGCCCGAGAATACCCACCGCTGGTGGCCTCCCCCCACTGCCAGGTCGCACTCGACATACGCCGAACCCAGCAGATGCCCGGCGCGCTGCAGGCGAATACGGCAAACCAGGCCAGGGCACTCGACCACCGCGTGCCACTGCTCAAAAGGCAGCGGCACGATAAGCTCACGGATGAAATCGATGTACCGCGCCACCTGCGCAGGCTCGCTGCCGATGCTCAGCTTATAGGCATCTTCCAGTACCAGCGGCAGCAGCCGGGCGGATGGCTCGCTGCACAGGATAGGGCCGCGATAGCCGGCGGCCAGCAGCGCAGGAATGCGGCCAACGTGGTCGAGATGAACATGGGTAACAACCAGGGCCTGGATGCCCTGTATGTCGAAGCCGAGCGCCGCGCTTTCGGCACCCGGTGCAGCCTCGTTCCCCTGCTCGAGCCCGCAGTCGATCAGCAGACTGGTGGCTGGACCAAGGTGCAGTTGGTGGCAAGACCCGGTGACGCCACGGGTACCACCGTGATGGGAAAGGCTGGGGTATTCCATGCTGCGCACACTCGCCGGGGCCGAAAATGAAGTGGGTTATTACTCCATGACGGCCGGTGCATGCATAGGTGAGACTTTCCTAAGTAGGTGTAGGAAACTTCCTTAGTTGCTGCTCAGTGCCGCCTGACGGGCAGACTCCCTGATCTTGCGCTTGCTGCGCTGCACGCCGTAGGCCCCCAGCAACGGCCCTACTGCCAAGCCAATGACGAGGGCGGCCAACACCAGCACGGCCACCGGCATTTCCGGTGCAGCCCAACCGAACAGGACCAGCGACACGGCTTGCTGGTTCTCCAGCACGAAGAACAGCACCACAGCCGCCAACAGCAGCACGAACACCGCCGCCAGGGCGCGCTTGAGGTTACGCATCAGAATGCTCCTTGATTGCTCAGGCTTCAGCCTCGTCTTCTTCGTTGACCCGGTCACGCAGCTCTTTGCCAGGTTTGAAGTGCGGCACAAACTTGCCCTCGAGGCTGACCGACTGGCCGGTCTTCGGGTTACGGCCCACGCGCGGGGCGCGATAATGCAGCGAGAAGCTGCCAAAACCGCGGATCTCGATGCGATCGCCAGTGGCGAGGCATTGTGACATCTGCTCAAGCATGGTCTTGATGGCCAGCTCCACATCCTTGGACGAGAGCAGCCCCTGATGGGTGACAATACGTTCGATCAGCTCCGACTTCGTCATATTTTTCCCTTCGTTATCAAGCAGCTAGATCATTGCTTAACCAGTTTGTAGCACGCTGGGAGGGATTTGAACAGGGTGGTTCTTGACTTAATAAAAAAATTCAAGATTGAAGTTTTACAAGAATGGTCTAGCTGGCGGGGGCAGGCAGGCTTCTTTGTTACGGCCAGCACGACCCCTGTGGGAGATTCTATGGTTTTCAGCAAGGCGCTTTCCCACCCTTGGTGACATATTCGTCCT
>NZ_JBBMRJ010000024.1:0-88991 GCF_037993085.1 Pseudomonas sp. YNh
AACTAAACGGCAAACTCAGTGGCCAGAGCCATGATGAGTTACACCACTTCCTGGGACACGATCCATTTACATTTTGCCGGTATGCGTCTTCCCACAGCCAGAAATACATAAGGAAGCGAGCAGCCTTAAGCGACAACCGAGGCTCCAACCCAAGGCTTACGACTTCCGAATACCAACGCTGCGTCCTAGCAGCCAAATGGAGCAAAATCCTGTTCTTTTGCGGGGCTGTCGATGCAAAGGATTGCGTAATGGCAAAGTCTGTTTGCAAGCGAGCAGTAGGGCTTTTCACGTACTCTTGAAAAGCTAGCCAAGGCTTGTTGATTGCGTTGAACCGTGGCTCCTCTAATCTGCTCAGCAACACAGGATGGTCATGCAGCAGGCAAACGCAGACAGCCTGAACGCGCCAAGACCGTCGCCACCCTGGCGCACGATCTGCTGCGATGTCCTCCTGTAAACACTTAGGGCAGTACACGTTGCTCGTTTTGAAATGAAGCAGCGGCGCGTCCGGAAGCACAAACGCATCCCGAATCCCTCCCCGAAGCTCCTCAGCGAAGCATGAAGCGAAACCCGGACTTGCGTAGAGAGCGTCATGATCGCCTTGGACATCAGGAGCAAATTTTTTGATGCACTCTAACATGAGCTCTTGATCAAGAAATTGCTGATCCGCAACACGATGCAACCACGACGAAAATGTCTCATCGTAGAACGGCTTAGGTAATCCTGAAAAAACGGTCATAAAATTCACTCCATGTATTGCTTAGTAAAAGAATCGAAGATATTAAGAACCTTCATAAGGCCCAATAGCTTGCTCGGCGGAACGCATACTCAGGTAAGTAAATGTCGTTCCGACCAATCCTCCCGTAGCATTGTGAATTTCCTTAACTACTGCCGTTGACGGCAGATCGGGCCCATTGTATCGCTTCCAGACGTTGTGAACAAAATCAGTATATTCTAGCCCCAACGACATAGGAATGAGGCCAACAAATCCAGGGCAGCAGCCAGAAAAATAACTAAGATACTTTTCAATCGCCTCAGAATCACCCGCAATAACTATTCGACAACCAATTACCAAATTCAAAAGCAAAGAAATCGCATCAAAATTCGCTTGCGTCACAGGTCGTGTAAAAGACATAAAACGCTCAACATCATGAATTATGATAAACGCATATTTGCGCAGCGTTAAGACATATTCGTAGACGCCACCTAGAAAATTAAACGAATCATATTTCCTAGCATTTGGAAGCCTCAACTCTTCGACGAGTTGAGCCAAAATGAATCGTTCATTCGCATCCGTATCATCCCTAAGCGAAAGCACACGCTGACTGTTTCGGCGTAGCTGCTTTTCAAGCTGGAAAAGCAGCGTCGTCATTCCCGACCCCGACTCACCTGAAACACATAAAATCCGGGATTCTAGACCCTCCGCTGAGGCCCATTGATAACAAGCTTCTAAACTTGCTTGATTGCCGCTACCCTTGAGCCATCGAAAACGAGGCCAGGTCGGAGGTAAGCACTTCAGTAACGGTTGTGGCTGTCCTTCCTGCATAGGTATTCACCTAAAAATCCGACAATCCATATTAAAAAACACCGCAGCAACTAGAAAAAACATCCATATCAGTTCGAAAACTGACTCGCGCTCCACTCATTATAGCTATCAAGATTAACAACCACACCACTCATCTCTTGATAGGTCTCTACGAGGTCGGTTTCGTCAATATACTCCTTTTCATTTAGCACTGAACGGCGGCACGCTGAATTAAACAAGTAGAGCGCAGATCGTAGATTTACGAATGAAATCTTCCCCGATGCCTCCTGATTCAAATAAACAAGCGTCATTAAAAAATGGTCACTATTTACGATAGAAATTTCTTTCAGTGGCTTTTCACGAATATATGCCTTGAGAAATGCCGCAAATTCCGCATTTAATTGCCAAGGCTTTAGCCTTATGCAGAAATTCGCAAACCTAGTTCTAAGGGACTTAATATTCTTGACTGTATCAAGAAAATCTTCAACGCCAACTAGAATTATATTCAAGCCCCAGCGTGGGCCTGCTATCCCTCTGACCGAAAGAAGATTCTTCCTCCAACGCTGAACATTAACCACTACTTCTGTCTCACCAAATTCATCAATTACGACAGCTAAGATTTTGAATTCACGAATCGCGCGTTGTGCTTGTGCTACAGTTCTTACAGCCCGTCCGCATTTGATCGCAATTTCCTCTATCAGTCTTATTTGGACATTCAGCTGATCGGTGTCTTCAGACATATCTACGTAGACTATACGACCAGGCCATGAGCTGCCAGGCGCCCAGCTTTCATCAGCCCACTGCTTGACAAGCGATGTCTTCCCAGCTCCGAAATCACCAATCAACATCATGCCGGGGTTGTAAACGGATCGAGGAATAGTCATCAATGACCTTATCGCCTTGGTTGCGCGCACCGCAGCTGGGTAGTCCACCCAAGAATCGCGCATACACGCCGCAGCACGCTCCTTGCGTGGAAGATCTAACACCTCTATGGCAGAAGGACTAAGATCATTCATCACTATCATCCTCAGGGACAAAAATCTTCACGTCAGCAAAGCGATTGGTCTCCGGTGCACGTTGTGCTTTCTCGCCGGTAGGTTTATCGTAGGTTGGCAAGATACCTGAACGCTCAGCTTGCTTAACGCTCTCCAGAGCCTTGCGCAGAGCCTTGCCTTCAGCCTTGCCTAGCTCCATCAACTCCTGTTGCTCATTGCTTGCAGCATGTCCCTCAGCAGTCTTCTCACCGGCTTTGCCGCCAGATCGTTTTCGGGCTTGCTGTTCCATTTGAGTACGCGGCACCCGGCTCTTTTTTTGCGCCAGAACGATATGCCATTCATCTTTGTGCAGCACATATAAATGATGAAGATCCATAGGGTTACGCCGAACGGAAACTTTAACTTTTCGGTTAATAAGACTCCTGCATGGCCCATGATCATACATGACTCCCTTGTACTTTATGCCAGCAGGCAGTACAAACACACGGCCACCTGGCAACATATTAATAAGAAACGACTCAGCATCGAGCATCAACGGCGGTAATCTCATGCCAGCTTCTTGCGAGTTAAAATACCGCTCCCACCGCATGTTAGGGCTAAGGCCATCAACGTCACTCTTTGTGTCGTTAAGAGCGATAATTTCGAGAAACACCAACTGTGTTAGCCGCTCTAATGTGTACACCGCCTTTTTTCCAGGATTAAAATATTTATCATGCCTAGGTGCTGATCCCGTGCTTCCCTCAAGACGCTGGATGCAGTTCTTATTGAGCAGCTTGATTTCATTTTCCACTCCTCCACCTTGCTGAGGCCTGTCTCTAAAAGAAGTTTTTATGCCGAATTTATGGCAAGTGGACTTTACAGCTTTATTGGCATGCTCCGGCCCACCATCCATCAGCACCTCTACAACTTTTCCGTACATTATCCAATGACTGCTCTTTAAACCATAGTCAGCCAACAATTTTTTCTTGGGAAGAAACGCCTGATACATCGTCGCGGCGATGGTTGCACTATTAGGAGGAACAAACGAGATGGTGCATGCCAGATGCCCACCAGAATAGTCATCTCTCATAGCTGTCAAAAACGGTCGCCCCAATTCTTTTCCCGTTTCAGAATCAATCACAATACAATCAACGGGACTCGAATCAATTTGGGTTCGCCTCAGCGGCGCCTCTGGCATATAGGAACTCGGGAACGCGCCATACTTTTTGCTGACGTAATCAGGGCCGAACTTTTTTAAGTCCCGCTCGCGAGGATCAATCGAGAGAAAGAGGCGATGTCCAGTGCTTCTCGAGAATGGCTTTACCCCATCGTTGTGACACAGTGTCAGAAAACGCGTGTAGACGGCAGCCTCATACGCACCTTCATTATTGTACGCTTGTTCATAAGCGCGCATGAAGATGGAATCTAACTCAGAATCATGCGTCGGTGTTCCAGATTTTTTACCTGGCTTACGAGGCACCACCGATTGCCATCTAGGGTCTTCAGCGTATCGCTTCAGCACGTCCTTGAATGCTGTAGGTCGCAGCCCCATTTTTTCTCTTCCAGCCTCCCTGGAAAGCCCCGCTTCCATTTCTTGGATGATTACTGCGCGCCTTTGGCCCTCTGCTTCTTGCTCAGGCGTAAAGCGCTCTGCGCTGACAAACTTTTCCAGCAATGGTAGCGTGCGCTGTTTTTCCGCATCATGTAGTTGTGCCTGATGCATTGGGCCAAATGTACCAGGATCAATTTTGAGCGGAACATTGCTTTCGACTACTCGTTCAATGCCGGTGCTGCCCTTTAGGAAAATCTTGTCTCCGCTCGCCGAAGATTCGATCACAACGTAGGGCTGTGTAGGGTCATCTGGCAGGCTTACGATTTCCCCATCGATAAATTTCATTCAATACCTCTCTCCCGCAATTTCCATCAGAGGCCATCTAAATGCCGTAAGGGCTAAATTATGCTTATTGACTTAGTGATTGCATCAAGATACTTTTGGAGTAGCAACGTAGCCGCCTCATGACAAGCGAGATGCTGGGTGGCTCTAGCCCCACCATTAAGAGAAAGCGCTGTACTTTCATGACCACAAAATAATAAGACACGTACGGAGCCCCGAGAGTCTCTGCTGCTGATATCGCAATCGCTAATTCCCGGATAAAATCCACCCGGAATTGCAAAGCTGCGACGTTTTTATAGTTCACCACATACAATGTAATTTCATCTTGAAAACTTAGGTTATAAGCTTTGGCATTGTCATTGAGTAACGCATAACGACGGTTCGCTTGCAGTACCTTTGACCGCAGCGCTTGAGCCGCTTCGACGGGGGTAAGCAGAGTCAGGCCATCACGTGAAACACTCCTCACGGCGCCATCGCTCCAGCGCTGCAGTCGGACACGATCAGCGCTGCTCAAGCCACCCCTGACGAGGTAAAGCTCTGAGTCCTGGTCTTGTTTTACTAAGGCACCTACATGAAGCATGGCGTTCACCATGATCGAGATAGCGATCACTATGGTGTAGCACCGGATCGGATGTGGCGGAGAGGTCGGCGATAAAAGGCTTGTTTTGCACGCATATCACCGGCTTTTCAACACTGCAAAGCCGGTTATTAGCGATCATTCAAAAATAAAAGTGCTTGTAATCAGAAGTTTATGGCAAAGTCGAGGAAGATGGAAAAGTTGCAGCTGGTATCGCTTGCCCCTTAAACTGGATGTTGCTTGCAAGGCCCCTCCTTCAACATGGCGCGTGGACAATCAGCCTTAACTTGCACCACGCTGTCCGATCTGTCTCGAGGCGTTTAGTCCATCAGAATGTCTACCAGCACCTGCGCAGGCTTACTCAGCTCGACACCCACTCGAGTCACCACCTCGTAAGGCTCGCTTCGCGACTTGAGTTGCAGCGGCAAACGCACCAGCATGCCGTGGTCCAGGGCCATCCTGGCGACATCCCACGGCATCACCGCAAGCAGATCGCGATCTTGCATGAGCATGGACAGCGTCGTGAAAGTCGACGAAGTTTCGATGGGATACTGCGGGAAGCTCAAGCCTGCCTCGCGAAACTCGCGCTCAAGGGTAAGACGCATCGGCATGTTCACCGGGAACACCACCCAACGCGAGTGCGCCAATTGCTCAAGCGTCAATTCAGCGCAGGCTGCCAGCGGATGCGCCGGGTTTGCCACCAGCACCAACTGCTCCTGGTGTTTAACCCGGCTCTCATAGGCTCCAGGCCTTGGGCTGACGCTGGTTCGGCAAATCACCACATCCACACGCCCTTGGTCGAGCAGGTTGAGCAAACGGTCACTGGTGTCCTCTACCACCGATACTGATAGGTCCGGTTGGTTCTCGCGCAAACGCGCCAGGCCTTCCACCATGATCGGCACGGCGCCCATGATGGTGCCCACCGACAAACGTCCCCCATGTCCTTGGAGAATGCCCAGCATCTCTTCACGCAGGTGCGCAAGGTCATTGCCAATCAACCGCGCATAACGCACCACGCAGCGGCCCAGGTCATTGGCTTCGAGCCCTTTGCTGGTCCGCTCGAACAGTACTGCGCCAAGGGTCGACTCAATTTCATTAAGCGCCTTGGTGGCGCCAGGCTGGGTGATCGACATCGCCTCTGCGGCTTTGTGTATCGAGCCCAGTTCGTCAAGGCTGATCAACAGGCGCAGTTGGCGTAAACGAAGGCGCGAAGCCATGGAGCTTAATGATGGCAGCATAGGGGATCACTAAAAGTTATCGGGCAGTCCGCAGCTCTCATTAGGCAGCAATGCCATGGAAATTTAAAGTGGCTGGCAAGTGCTTCCCCACAACAGCAAACCGGAGCCAGCATGCGCCTGATCCAATTTGAAACCGCACCCGCCCAGCGCCATGTCGGCGTAGTGGAAGGCGACCTGATTCAGGTTGTGCGCCACACCACGCATCTGCGAGAACTGGCCCTCGCTGCCATCCGCAACCAGCGCAGTCTCGCCGCTGAGGTGCTCGAACGCGGTCTGGACAGCACCGAGCAGCGCTACAGCGTTGCCTTGAGTGAATGTCGGGTCCTTCCACCGCTCGACCACGAAGACCCGGCACACTGTCTGATCAGCGGAACCGGGCTCACGCACCTGGGCAGTGCCTCCACCCGCGACAAGATGCACCAACAAAAAATCGATGATGGGGCGGCGCTCACCGACACCGCGCGCATGTTCCAGTGGGGCATTGAAGGTGGCCGTCCCCCCGCAGGTAGCGCCGGCGCGCAGCCAGAGTGGTTCTACAAGGGTGATGGCTCGATCGTCGTCCGCCCAGGGCAAGCCTTGCAGCCCCCCGCCTTTGCCGAGGACGCGGGTGAAGAACCGGAACTGGCTGGGCTGTACGTGATCGGTGAAGATGGCCTGCCTTACCGGCTGGGCTTTGCCATCGGCAACGAGTTTTCCGACCACGTGATGGAGCGGCGTAGCTACTTGTACCTGGCGCATTCCAAGCTGCGTAATTGCTCATTCGGCCCCGAACTGCGAGTGGGCGAGTTGCCACGGCATCTGCAGGGCACCAGCCGGATACTGCGCGGTGACCGGGTAATCTGGGAAAAGGATTTTCTCAGCGGTGAGGACAACATGTGCCACTCGCTGGAGAATCTCGAGTACCACCATTTCAAGTACAGCCAGTTTCTGCGCCCCGGTGATGTGCACATCCACTTCTTCGGTACTGCAACGCTGTCGTTTGCCGACCAGGTCAAGGCCGTCGAGGGCGATGTGTTCGAAATCAGCCTGGCGGAGTTCGGCGCCCCACTGCGAAACGGCATCAGCGAGACGCCTGCGGCCATCTCACCCGGCGCGGTGAAGACGCTCTGACCCTACGGTGGCGCAGGGCCGCGCCGCCGCAGCATTTCATAACAATCACAAAAGTGAGATGAGCATGAACAACACCCCCTACCCTCCGGCCCCCGCGTCGGCCCTGGCGACTGCCAACACCGACAGCGCCAAGCCAACCACCGTGCGCTGGCGTATATTCCTGATCCTGCTGCTACTGGCAGCGATCAACTACATCGACCGCGCTTCGCTGTCCGTGGCGCTGCCGTTGATTTCCGCCGAGTTTGAACTCACTCCAGCGCTCGAAGGCTTGATCCTGAGCGCGTTCTTCTGGTCATACGCCTTGATGCAGATTCCTGCCGGTGTGTTACTCGACCGTTTCCAGGTGCGCAATATCATTGGCGTCGCGACCATCGGCTGGGGTGCCTTCCAGGCCTTGGGCGGGTTTGCTCACAACTGGATTACCTTGCTGGTCACGCGCATTGGCCTTGGCGTGGCCGAGTCGCCGATCATGCCCGCCGGCGCAAAGCTCAATGGTGCCTGGCTGACGCCTAACGAGCGTGGCCGCGGTGCCACGCTGGTCGACGGCGGCGCGCCGCTGGGCACCGCATTCGGCGCAATCATCATCGCGGGCCTGATTACCTGGTTCGACTCTTGGCGCATCGCCTTTATCGTCGCCGGGGTCGGCACGGTGGCCGCCGGTATCTGGGCCTGGTGGTACATCCGCAACCACCCCAGCGAGCACCCGCAAGTCAACGCCGCTGAACTGGCTTACATCACCCAGGCCAACGACGCCGCGAGCAAGGCCAACGGCAACCGCAAGGCGGTGCTCAAGGAGTTGCTCAAGAGCCGTTCGGTACTGTGCATGTTTGCTGGCTATGCCTGCTACAACAGCGTGTTCTACGGGCTGCTGACCTGGATGCCCAGCTACCTGCACCAGGCACACAACCTGGATATCAAGGCGATGGGCGGTGCGACTTTCCTGATCTTCATGTGTGGCTTCATTGGTGAACTGATTGGCGGCTGGATCTCCGACAAGTGGAAAGCAAAAGGCGGCCAGCCGAATACCGTCATGCGCAGCATGTTCGCCGGCTCTGCTGCAGTCGCCGCCCTGTGCATCCTGCTGGTGGCCTACACCCCGGATGCCGGCCTGGTCATCGCCCTGCTCTGCGTGGCGCTGTTCTTCATCCGGTGGTGCGGCATGTACTGGTGCCTGCCGGCGATCCTCGGTGGCAAGTCCAAAGCTGGCGTGCTAGGCGGCAGCATGAACTTCTGCGGCAACATGGTGGGCGTACTGGTGCCGATCCTCATTGGCCTGATCGTGCAGTTCACCGGTTCCTATTTCCTGGCCCTGATCTTCTTCGTGGTCATGGCCTTCGGCCTGATGCTGTTCTCTGGCCTGATCGACTACCGCGAGCGCGGGCTGGCCTGAGCCACGCGCCCTATTGAGGTGAACACCATGCAACTCATTACAACAACAGGCAGTGCAAGCGCTGCCAACGCCGTGATCCGACTCAACCCACTGGACGATGTGCTGGTGGCACGCCAGCCGCTGACCGAAGGCCTGTTGCTGGACGAGGGCATCGTGGTGCGCGAGCCGATCCCGGCGGGCCACAAGGTGGCTGCCCGCGCGCTTAGCGCAGGCCAGGCCCTGCGCCGCTATGGGCAGATCATCGGTTTCGCGAGCCAGGCGATCGCCGCAGGCGAACATGTGCACGTGCACAACCTGGCGATGGGCGAATTTGCCCGCGACTACGCCTTCGGCGTCGATGCCAAAGGCCAGCAGGCGCCCAACGACGATACCTTCATGGGAATCGTGCGCGCCGATGGCCGGGTCGCCACACGCAACTACATCGGCATCCTCACCTCGGTGAACTGTTCGGCCACGGTCGCGCGGGCGATCGCTGACCACTTTCGCCGCGACATCCACCCCGAGGCGTTGGCGCCCTACCCCAACGTCGATGGCGTGGTCGCCCTCACCCACGGCGTCGGTTGCGCGGTCGACCCCGGTGGCGAGGCGCTGGCGATGCTGCGCCGCACCCTCGGCGGCTATGCCGTGCATGCCAACTTCGCTTCGGTGCTGTTGATCGGCCTGGGCTGCGAGACCAACCAGATTCCCGACCTGCTGGCGGCCCAGGGCCTGCAAAGCAGCCACGCACTGCGCACGTTCACCATCCAGGGCACCGGCGGCACGTCCAAGACCATTGCCAGCGGCATCGCCCAGGTCAAGTCGCTGCTGGCCGAAGCCAACCAGGTCGAACGCCAGCCGGTCAGCGTCCGCCACCTCACGGTGGGCCTGCAGTGCGGGGGCTCGGACGGCTATTCGGGGATCACCGCCAACCCGGCACTGGGCAATGCTGTCGACCGCCTGGTGGCAGCTGGCGGCACTGCAATCCTCTCGGAAACCCCGGAAATCTACGGTGCCGAACACCTGTTGACGCGCCGTGCGGTCAGCCAGCAGGTGGGCGAGAAGCTGGTCGCCCGCATCCAGTGGTGGGAGGCCTACTGCCAGCGGATGGGCGCCGAGCTGAACAACAACCCTTCGGCGGGCAACAAGGCCGGCGGCCTCACCACCATCCTTGAAAAGTCCCTGGGTGCCGTGGCCAAGGCCGGTTCCAGTGACCTGATGGATGTTTACGAGTACGCCGAACCGGTGCGCGCCCACGGCCTGGTGTTCATGGACACGCCCGGCTACGACCCGATTTCCGCCACGGGCCAGGTCGCCGGCGGCGCCACCCTCATCGCCTTTACCACTGGCCGCGGCTCGGCCTACGGCTGCGCACCCTCGCCTTCAATCAAGCTGGCGACCAACACACGCCTTTGGGAAACCCAGGAAGAGGACATGGACGTCAACTGCGGGGGCATTGCCGACGGCAGCATGACCATCGAAGAACGTGGCGAACACATCTACCGGATGATGCTGAGCATCGCCTCGGGCGAGCGCAGCAAGAGCGAACAGCATGGCTACGGCCAGAACGAGTTCGTGCCGTGGCAGATCGGCGCCATCACCTGATCCCCCAGCCTTCATCAATGGCGCCAGCATGAAACGCCAATTGGCCTTTGCAACGGTATCGCGTCGATCAAATGCAACCAGGCCTCGCCTGATAACGGCGTGATTCAGTAAAGATCGCTTCAGGCTCGTGCCCGCTGCCTACGTATTTTGGCAGCGGGCATTACAATCAGATATACCTCCACCTGGGCTCTGTTGTTCCTGCAACCAAACCCGCTCCCACAGGTAAACCACAAGTTTCAGCGTCACGCGCTACCTGTGGGAGCGGCTACCGTCCTTCCCAAAGCGACCGCGCAATACACACGACCCCGTCAAACAGAACCCTGGAAGTCCGTACCAACCCGCAACCCAGAAGCTCTCCCTTCTGAAGAGTTGCTTCAACCGTGAACTCTCCGGTGGGATGCTCGATCGACAAACGCATGCGGTCCTGAAGTGCTACGCCAGCAATTTGCGAAGCAACCGTCTCCGGTAGCGTGCAAGCCGTCGCCACGCTGACAGCGCCGAACACGCCAATGCTGGTATGGCAGCGATGAGGAATGAAGGTACGCGTGTTCAGCGTACCTCCCGAGGCAGCAGCGGACACCAGGCACATCTTGGGCACATTGCGCTGGCTGACATCGCCAAGATTCATGGCCAGGCCGGCCTGCCGTCGGATACTTTCCAGCCGCCCTCTCAACGCCGAATCGGCCTCCAGCTGTTGCGGGCTCTCGTAACCGCTACAGCCCAATGCCTCAGCGCGCATCAGTACCACAGGCATACCGTTGTCGATGCAGGTGACCGCGATGCCATCGAACACATCCTGCGTGTTGCCTGTCGGCAGCAACGCACCACAACTGGAGCCGGCAATGTCCTGGAATTCAATTATCAACGGTGCGCCGGCTCCCGGCACGCCATCAATCTTCACATCGCCGGTATAGTCGACGCAGCCGTCGCGCGTGCGCACGTACGCAACTGCCATTTGCCCGGTGTTCTCCATGTAAATGCGAACGGGCGTGACCTCCCCCGCCGAGGTGACCAGCCCGCGCTCGATTGCAAAGGGGCCGACAGCAGCAAGGACATTGCCGCAGTTCTGGCCATAGTCGACACGCGGCTCATCAACGATCACCTGTGCGAACAGATAATCCACATCAGCGTCGGGCCGGCGTGACGCCTTGATGATCGCGACCTTGCTGGTGAGCGGGTTTGCGCCACCTACCCCGTCGATCTGGCGACTGTCAGGTGAGCCCATGGCGGCCAACAGCACCCGATCGCGCAGCTCGCCCTGGTCTGGCAAGTCGCTATCCAGAAAGCATGCAGCCTTGGAGGTGCCGCCGCGCATCAACAGGCAGGGAATGCGTGTCTGGGCCATGTCTACTCTCCCAGTTCATCCAGGCTGTCGATGTACCGTAACCCCTTCTCGGCCAAGCGGGGACGCATGTTGTAGATGTCCAGACCGAGTTCGCCGCTGGCCAGGCGCAACGCCTTCTGCTCTTCCAGATCAGCACGCCGACGCGTCGCCTCCAGCACCTGCGTCACCTCATCGCGACGCACAATCACCACACCGTCATCATCTGCCACGACCACGTCACCGGGGTTGACCAGCTGCCCGCCGCAAATGATCGGTAGATTCACCGAACCTAGCGTTTCCTTGATGGTGCCTTGCGCGCTGACCGCCCGTGACCATACAGGGAAGCCTATTTGCCGTAGGGTGCGGGTATCGCGCACCCCGGCATCGATCACCAGCGCACGCACACCATGCGCCTTGAGCGAGGTTGCGAGCAGGTCACCAAAGTAGCCGTCGGTACAGGGAGAGCTGGGTGCCACTACCAGCACATCGCCAGGACGGCATTGTTCAACAGCAACGTGGAACATCCAGTTATCCCCGGGCGCCACCAGCACAGTGACGGCAGAGCCGCTGACAGAAGTGCCCTGCTGAATCGCCGATATCGAGGGCGCCAGCAACCCTTTGCGCCCTTGTGCCTCGTGGATGGTGGCAACACCGTACGCCGCCAGTTCGTCCACCAGGCCCGCGCGCGCTCGTTCGATGTTGCGAAGGACAACGCCGGTTTTTCCCACGAGCGTACTCATGCCAGGTTCTCCGTCACGCGCGGGAAGGTGCTCTGGTAGCCCTCGGCGTAGACAATGTTGCGGGCGCAGGTGATGCCAACGTTGCGCTTGGCCTGTACACCACGCTGCAGGGCGACACGTGTGTAGTACTCCCACAGGTGTTCCTGCCCGGCCATGCATTGGATCGCAGCGTATTTCTTGTCCCATACATCGGTGATGTCCAGGAACACATCCGGGCGCCACTCACACTGTTCCGGCTGATGCGGCTCAAAGGCATAGACCGGGGGTGCCCCGACAATTTTTTCGCCCGGTCGGTAACCTTCTGCCTGGGCGATGATCCTCGCTTCCTGAGTGAGGTTCATTGCCAGCGGATGGTCGTAGTTGTACGGGTCCTTCAGCGAGTGGCTGAGTACGAAAGCCGGCTGGACGCGGCGCATGACATCGGCCAGGCGGAACAGCGTGTCCTTGTCAGCCCGCATGGGGTAATCCCCAACGTCGAAAAACTCCACACTTGCGCCAAGTATTTCGGCTGCAGCCATCGCCTCCTCCTGGCGAGCAGCTTTCACCTTGCCCTCACTCATGTCGCCCTTTCGCCAAAGCTTTGCAGACTCGCCCCGCTCGCCGTAGGACAGGCAAACGATGTGCACGTTGTAACCCTGCTGGGCGTGCAACGCGATAGCGCCACCTGCACGCCATACAAAATCGGCAGAATGGGCGCTGACAACCAATGCGTTTTGTTGAGATCCTGTCATTGCGAGTGCTCCTGTTTCGATAGGCACAGCTTCGCATTCGGTCTGACTGAAGCAGTAATGCGTTCGGGTGTATGGGGTATGCGTTTTCCTTATTGCCCTCCTCGTCCCGGATCGGCATAGTCAACGCACCTCAAGCAGAAAGTTGACTGTCGCAATGGAAACCAGAGAGCTGCCAGGCTTGATGCACGTGCGGGCATTTGTGCGCGTTGCGGAGCTCGGGAGTGTTTCCAAAGCTTCATCAGCGCTGTACCGCGCGCAATCAGTGGTTACACGCTCGATCTCCGAGCTGGAGGCCCGCTTGAATGCGCCTCTGTTCGAGCGTCACACCAATGGCATGCGCCTCACCGGCTATGGTGAGCGCGTGCTGCCGCGGGCGCGCAGGGTGCTGGAGGAGCTCGGTACTGTCCCTCGGCTGCTTGCCCCGGCAGACAAGCAGCCCGTGGAGCCGCTGTACCTGTTCCAGGTCAAGCGGCTGCAAATTTTCGTGAGCCTCTGCGAGACGCATCACATGCAGACCGTTGCGAACCTCATGGGCTTGACTCAGCCGGCCATCAGCTCAACGCTCAAGGTCATGGAGAGCGGCTGTGGGCAGACGTTGTTCGAGCGAACCCCTCGAGGCCTGCAACCTACCCGCACGAGCCACGAAATACTGTTCCCTATCCGGCGTGCACTCAATGAACTGCGCCACATGGAAACAGACATCTCAGCCCTTCAAGGCCAATTGCAAGGCGCAGTGCATGTGGGCGCCCTGCCCCTGGGCCGCACGCGAATCTTGCCTGCGGCCATCGTGCGCCTGATGGCCGCCCACCCCCATATCCAGGTGATTACCAACGAAAGCCCTTTCGACCTGCTGGCCACCGAGTTGCGCGCAGGCGATGTGGACTTCATCTTCGGTGCGTTGCGCAGTGCGGCTTACGCAAGTGACCTTACAGGAGAGAAGTTGATGTCCGAAGAAATGGTGCTTGTGGCCCGGCAACACCACCCACTCGCGAAAAGCCTGAACTACAGCGCGCTTTCAACCGCAAAATGGGTATTGCCAAGGGCCGGTTCACCCGCGCGGCAGATGCTGGATGGATGTTTCACTGCACTGGGCATGGCCAGCCCACACCCGGTGGTGGAAAGCGCCGATATGGCCATCATCAGAGGTTTGTTGCTGCGTTCCGACATGATCGCAGCCGTTTCCGCACACCAGTTGGAGCAAGAAATAGCCTCTGGCGAGTTATGTGTCTTGCCTGTCGAGTTGAAACAGACTTCCCGCGCCATAGGGCTGACATACCGAAACGGCTGCCTGCACTCGCCAGTAGCGCAGGCTCTGATGGACATGATCCGCGCAGTGACGGGCGAGCAGGCAACCGTCTAGAGAAATTGCTGTAAGCGCGCCGGCGATTTCGGTTATCGCTTGCCGGCCACCGAATACAGCACCTGCTGGTTGCGCGTCTTCATGAAGTCTTCCAGGCTCTGCCCACGCATCGCCGCGTACACCTGCAGGTTTGGCACCCCCACTACCGCAGCAAGCTTTTCCAGTACGAAGAAGATTGCGCCATACTGGATCAGCCCTCGCCAGTCACGGCGGCGTAACAGGTCGCATTCTTCTTCGCTCAAACCCGCCTCCTCAAAAAGCGCCTCTGGCGTTTCAAGAAAGCGACGGCGCCAGTCAGGTTCGATCATGCGGTGCAGAAACTTGTTCAGGCGGTAGCCCTTGGCGCTTCGCTCCAGCGTGAACGGGTAAGTCCCTTCGAGTTTGTCGATGCCGTCTAGCTGGTGCCGCATGTGCTTGAGGTGCCGGGCAGTGGTTTCGACGGGCACTGGCCGATCCCCATTCTCCAGCAGCAGCGTTGCAATACCTGTCATCGACGGCAGGTAGTAGTCCTGGTGCAGCTTCTTCACGTTGGATGACAGCGCACCTCGCATGATCAACCAGGTGATCACCTCTGCCCCTTCCAGCCCGCCTAACGTAGCGAATTCGGCCAGGGTCATTTCCGTGAGGCGCAGCGGGTCATGGACCAGCAGATCCAGGAACTGCGCATCCCAATCGGGGTTGTTGAACCCGCAGCGCTCGCCATGGACCTGGTGAGAAACCCCACCTGTCGCCACGATGGCCACCTTGAAATCCTCTGGGTAACTTTCAATCGCCCGGCGCAGCGCCTGCCCCAGCTTGTAGCAGCGACGGGCACTCGGAATGGGGAATTGCAGCACGCCTACCTGTAGCGGAACAATTTCTACCGGCCAGCCGTCGTCGCAGGCAAGCAACGCAGACATGGGTGAGAAAAACCCGTGATCAAGCGGCTTGTCACGGAAAAAACCCATGTCGAATTCATCGGCCACCAGGCTTTCGCCGATGTGCCGGGACAGTGCCGCATGGCCATTCACCGCGGGCAGATCGCGAGGGTTGCCGCCCTCGTCTGCAACCTCATAACGCTCGTCGACGCCAAGGGTAAAAGCACCGTAATGGTCGAAGAAGAACGATGTCACGTGATCGTTGAAGATATAGAAGAGCACGTCGGGCTTTTTCTCATCGAGCCAGGCCTTGATTGGCTCGAACCCTTCAAAGATGGGGGCCCAAGCCGCATCTTGCTGCTTGTCGTGGTCGACCGCGAAACCGATAGTGGGTGTATGAGAGACGGCGAGGCCGCCGATGATACGTGCCATGGAATGTTCCTTTACTTGAATGAAGCTACTGGGCCACTGCAGCCTGGCTTGGCCGGCGCCGGGCATGGCCGTTGGCCAGGATCGCCATCGCAGCGATAAAGGCCGGTACGCTCAACAACGCGAAGAGCACTGGAACAGCGAAGCCCATACTCAACACTGCGCCGCCAATGAGCGAGCCGAAGATCGCCCCGAAACGCCCGATCCCTAGCATCCAGCTGACCCCGGTAGCGCGAAAATCTGTTGGGTAGTAGCCCGGCGCGAAGGCGTTGAGCCCGGTTTGTGCCCCGCTCATGAAAAACCCGGCTGCAGTTACCCCAACGGCAAGCAGCGTCGACTCCAGGCTGGTGGCGCCCAGCAAGAGGATGCACAAGCCACCCAGCACATAAGCCCCGGCAATAACGCGATTAGGGTTGCGCCGATCCATTGCCCAGCCCACCGCAATTGCCCCAACGGTACCGCCGAGCTGGAACAAGCCTGTGATGCTGGCTGCTCGCTCGATGGACAAGCCACTGTCACGCAACAGTGTGGGCATCCAGCCCATGGTCAGGTAAATCACCAGCAGGCCCATGAAATAGGTGCTCCATAGCGCGAGCGTGCCGAAACGGAACTGACCGGTGAACAGCATGCGTACCGGTGCCTTGTGATTCGCTTGGCCCTCGCTGACGATGAACCGCGTAGCGGCAGTGAACGCACCACCGAGCCGGTTCAACACCTTGGCGATCTCGGCCGCAGGTGCATTGCGGGCAGCAAGGAACCGTGCCGACTCAGGCAACCACAACCAAAGAAGCGGAAGCAGTACCAGCGGCATGATGCCACCCGCGAGCAATACTGCATGCCACCCATACGCCGGGATCAGCCAGGCAGCCAGAAAACCGCCAAGCCCGGAACCCATGTTGAAGCCTGTGAACATGATGGTGATGAAAAGCGCGCGATTCCGCTCTGGCAGGTATTCAGACAGCAAAGTGGTGGTGTTCGGCAGCGCTGCACCCAAGGCTACCCCGGTGAGCAAACGCAGCAAGCCCAGCTCGTAGGGGTTGCGGGCAAAGGCGCAGGCCAGGCTCAGCACACTGAACCCAGTCACGGCGATCAGCAGCACCCGCTTGCGACCCAAGCGGTCAGCGTAAGGGCCTGCGGTCAAAGCGCCAATCGCAAGGCCTACCATGCCGGCGCTCATGACCGGGCCAAAAGCCGCGCGGGTAAGGCCCCACTCCTGAATCAATGAAGGTGCGACAAAACCCATCACCGCCACATCGAAACCATCGAACAGAACAACCAGAAAGCACAGGGCCATGATGAGCCACTGATACCGGGATACTGGTCGGTCGTCGATCCATGCCTTGATATCGACCGCTTCGTTGCTCATGCTTTCACCTTCTTGTTTTTGTAGGGACCAAGCCGAGGCGATGGGCTTGCCGCGAGGGCAAGCGCCATCTGACTTATGGACGAAGGTGACTCTAAGGCGGGCATCCCTTCCCCGCCTCCATGAAATCCTTAAGCAGGTATCTGTTTTTCTTATTGGATGAATGGAGAGCCCGGGCTGCCCATCGACCGGAAGGCTCTGCCAAGCAAAAAAGCTGCACGCCCTTCATCGCAGGTATGCAATTGAGGACGTGCAGCCTTACGGTGCCCAGCTTCAGCGAGGCGATCTAGGCTGAACAAGCGTTGGCTGGGCATTGTGATGGCGGTCAGCTCCACCCTCTCATCAGGCCTGGGCATCATTTTAGATACGTGCACTCGACGAGTGAAAACCACGCGTATTGGCTCGTTCAATAAACCCTGCCCCTTACAGGCAATAGAATTCGCTGACCTCTGCAACCACCTCCCCCTTGGCGTCGTACAACCGCGCCTCAGGAGTTAGCGCCATCGACCTCCCCTCCAGCACATAGCGCTGGCCTGCCTGGAAGTTGGCGTAAGGGACCGTCAGGTAGCATTCGCGCACAGTGGTGCCGCCCATCAGGCTCAGCCCCCCGCCACCGCCCACTTCATAATCGAACCTGACGATCAGCTCATGGCTGCCCGGGCTCACTTGAAAGAAGCGCCCGTCGCTCAACCGTTGCTTATCCAGCCGCTCAGCCATCAGTAACCTGTCATTGGGAAATGGCACCGAGAAATCGACCCAGGCCATGTGAGGATTGGCGCTTGGCAGCGGCGACTGGCAACCGGTAACTGCCGTGATTGCCAATAAAAGCATCATTGTGCGCATGATCGATGCACCTGGGGCTGGGGTTTTCAGGATACCGCCAACCAGCACTGCATACCGTGCGAAATAGGTCCGTTCTGCCATTTCACAGGTAAACACGGCCGCAGGCGCGCAAGTGGGCTGCACAATTTCGGCTGCGCCGGTATGGTCAGGGTTCTGATATCGAACTGCATCGGAGGCAGTCATGACAACCCTCTTTCGCATCAGCGTGCTGGTGTTGGTCGCAGGCATGTTGCTGGGCGACATCCTGCTTGCCAGTGTCGGCCTGGCTTGCGTGTGCGGGGTTGCCGTGTACAGCAACATTCAGCAGGACAAGCAGCCGGCTTGCCCTGCGGATTCGGAGTTTCTGGCCTGACGGCTCACGCCCTGCGCAGATGCACCTTTGCTGCCATACCCGTCTAAGCTTGTGCCGAACTTTCCAGCTATCGAGGGACGAGGCGTACTCATGAGCAAGGTGCTGTCATCGCGTATTGGCCTGCGTGGCCTGGTTCTTGGCTTTGTCCTGCTCGCCGTGCTGAGTACCCTCTGCAACAGCCTGATCACGGCCTACAGTGTGCAACGCGATGCGCTGGTGCACTCGGCACTGGAGGCCAACCGTGCCTATGCCTTCAAGGTCGCATCGAGCATCGATCAGTTTCTGTACACGGTCAATGAACGCCTGAAGTACAGCAGCCAACGCCTGGGCAGCGACTTTGCCAATCGAGCGTTGCTCGAGGAAGAAGCACGCCGCCTGCAGGCCCAGGACTCGGAGTTGAACACCGTGCTGATCACCGACCCTGCGGGCAAGGTATTACAGGCTTACCCGCCTGCGGTACCGATCGGTTCGACCGTCAGCTCCGATGAACTGCGCCAGGCGCTGAACGTGCGTCGCCCCATGGTCAGCCAGGCGTTTACCTCAACCAGCGGCAAGCTGATCGTCTTCGTCTCCCAACCTGTCTTCAGCCCCACAGGCGAGTATCTCGGGCTGGTCGGCGGCTCCGTGTTCTTGCAACAGCGTGGTGTGATGCATTCGTTGATTGGTGAACACCACCTCGATGGCGCCTTCGCCTTCGTCGCCGATGGCAACCGCCGGTTGCTCTACCACCCCGATCAGCAGCGAATCGGTGAAGTGCTCGGCTGGAGCGAGACGGTGGACAAGGCCTTGCTCGGAGACAACGGCCCGCTGGAGACGGTCAACTACCATGGGGTGCCCATGCTCGCCGGCTTCGCGCACGTGCAGGGTTCCAACTGGGCCGTGGTCGTCCAGCAACCCCGGGAGCAGGCACTGGCGCCACTGGGCAAGCTGATGCGCGACATGCTGGTCAGGATCATCCCGGCAGGGGTGATCGGTCTGGTGCTGATACTGCTCGGCGTCATGCTGATCACGCGCCCACTGCGCGCCCTGGCCGGCCATGCCATCGACCTTTCGACGCCGAATGCCACCGCTGAACTGTCTGCGATCAACGCCTGGTACGCCGAAGCGGCGGCGATCCGCCAGGCGCTGGTAGTGCAGTCGCAGCAACTGCAACAGAAGATCGGCAGCCTGAACGCCGCAGCCGACACCGACCCGTTGACCGGCCTGGCCAACCGGCGTGCGATGAACGCGGCACTTCAGGCGCTTGATGCAAGCCAACAGCCGTATTCGGCCCTGGCGTTGGACGTCGACCACTTCAAGCGGGTGAACGACAACTTTGGTCACGATGTTGGTGACCTGGCGTTGCAAAGGGTCGCGCAAGTGATCCGCGACTGCACCCGGGCCGGCGACCTGCCGTGCCGGGCCGGTGGCGAAGAGTTCTGCCTGCTGCTGCCGAACACCGCGCTGAGCACGGCCTGCGAAGTCGCCGAGCGGATCCGCACCACGCTCAGCGCTACCGCGGTGGCACAGATCGGCACCTTGACCATCTCAATCGGTGTGGCCTGTCGGGACGCAGACACTCCCAGTGCCCCGGCCATCCTCAAGCGCGCCGACGAGCGCTTGTACCTGGCCAAACAGAATGGACGTAACCGTATAGTGGCCGAAGATCGGGTAACGCTCTGATGCCTCTGGGGAGGCGGTGCTTGCGTGTCTTATACATCATCAATGCTTAAGTAACGCATTTACGTTCAACGTCAACGCTTCGAGTGTGAAAGGTTTCGTCAGCACAGCCGTGTTGGGCTCTAGCTGGGCGTTGTCCAATATATTGGGTTGCGCATACCCGGTCATGAACAAGACCGGAAGGCCCGGCCTGAAACTGCGGCCGGTATTGGCCATTTGCCTGCCGTCGATTCCTCCTGGCAGGCCAATGTCTGTGACAAGCAGATCGATGCGGGTATCCGAGCGGAGTAACTGAAGCCCCGCAAGGCTATCGGTCGCCTCAATGACGATGTATCCGCAGCTGCCCAGTGACTCACTCACAAACATGCGGACGGAGGGTTCATCATCGACAACCAGAACCGTTTCGCCTGACGAGCTCAGTTCTGATGCAGGCAATGGCTCGGCACGACCTTCAGCATCGACCTCAACCTCATGGCTGGGTAGCTGCAGATATACGCGGGCGCCTTGGCCCACCTCTGACTCGATCCGAACCTGCCCGCCTGACTGCTTGGCGAAACCATAGATCATGGACAGGCCGAGCCCGGTACCCGCCCCCACAGGCTTGGTGGTAAAGAAAGGCTCGAATGCACGCGTTAACGTCTCGGTGCTCATGCCGACACCGTCATCGGCGACACAGATCGTGAAGTACGTGCCGGGTGACAGTTCAGGGTCAAGATCTGCCCCTTGTACCAGTTCCTCGTTGTACGTCCTGATGGCGATCGACCCTCCGCCTTCCAGTGCGTCACGCGCGTTGATACACAGGTTTAGCAGCGAGTTCTCTACTTGTGCCGGATCCACCAGGCAGGTACTTGAGGTTGCATGGAGCTCTACCTTGAGTTGGATTGCCGGCCCTACTGTCCGACGTATCAGCTCCTCCATTTCGCTGATCAGGGTGTTCACATCGGTATGAACAGGCATCAGCGTCTGCCGGCGAGAGAACGCCAGGAGTCGATGGGTCAGGGATGCTGCCCTTTGTGCGGCACCCTGTGCCACCATCAGGTAACGCTCCACGTCAGCAATGCGCCCCTGCTTCAAGCGGAGCTTGATCAGTTCAAGGCTTCCCGTGATGCCCGCGAGCAAATTGTTGAAGTCGTGAGCGATACCCCCGGTCAGCTGACCGACCGCTTCCATCTTCTGCGATTGCCGTAGCGCCGCCTGCGCCGCTTCCCGCTCGGCCACGGCTTGTTCGATTTTCGCTTCCAGGGTGCGGTTAAGCTCAAGCAACTGCGCCTCGGCGTTTCTTCGCGCGGTGACATCGATGGACGAGCCGATCAGCCCGATGACCTCGCCTGCTTCGTCGCACAGGGGTGCCTTGACGGAAAGCCAGTAGGTAGCCGTGCCATCCGGCATGTCGACACGCTCTTCGATCTGCAGCGCGCCCTTCCCGCCATGCATGACATGACGATCGGTTTCCATGATCTGGCGTGCCTGGGCCTTGTCTTCCAGAAACTCCAGGTCGGTTTTGCCCAGGTACAGTTCTGGTGGTTTGCCAACCAGTCGAGTGACACCGTCATTTGCAACAATCAGCCGCCCCTCGAGATCCTTTGCGTAGACAACACCCGGAACGGCAGCCGTGAAGGTACGCAGCAACGCTGACATCCTGTCGCGTTCAGCCTCTGCTGACCGGCGTGACTCAATGTCCATGAGGATGCCAGGGAACCGAACAGCCTCGCCCCCCTCGTCAAGCTCAGCTCTGCCATTGGCCTCAATCCAGCGGTAGCTGCCGTCATCCTGTCTGACCCGGTATTCACACCGGTAGGCGCCGCCACGGCTCATCGCCTCCTGGATATCGGCAGAGACACGATCACGGTCGTCAGGGTGAATCGAGGCAAAAGCTTCCTCGATCGGAATACCCGCCAGGCATTTATCTGCAGGAAGCCCGAACGATCGCGAGAACCGCTCATCCGCGGTCACCTGATTGTGCCGAATATCCCACACCCACGTTCCAATGATCGCGCCCGCATCGAGCGCCAACTGCAGGCGCTCCAAAGCGGTTGTCGGAAACGCGGACTCCTGACTGGGTAATGCGGGAGCATCCAGCTCTCCTGAAAAGCCGGCGCCTTCGCGATCCATATATTGCCTCTTTTGCTTACGCACATGAACGACAAGCCAATGGATAAGATTCTAGAGTGTGATGCCGAGCTATGGCGAGCAAAGCCCTTCACCTGATCTGTTCAGCGCAGCCCAAAGCCCATCCGGCTCAATTCCCCCAGCAGCTCCTCGCGCCCATGCAGGCTAGAAACGTTCCGCAGCCTGCTGACCACCTGCTCCGACCAGCCTGAAGCCTTCATGCCTTCGCCTTGATAGAAAGCACCCAGGCGCTTGTCGTATTCCACCAGAACGCCCTGCTCGTCGGCAGCCGAGTACGTTTCGTGATGAAGCACTGCTGCCTGTGGCAGCCTCGGCTTCACCTTGGCTGGCCGATCAGGCGACGGATAGCCAACGCACAGGCCGAAGACCGGATAGACCTGGGGCGGCAGTTGCAGTTCCTTGGCAACGGCTTCGATGTCGTTACGAATACCGCCGATGTACACGCTTCCAAGCCCAAGCGACTCCAACGCAACAACCGCATTCTGGGCCGCAAGCGCTGCGTCGATGGTGCCGAGCAACAGGCTTTCCAGGTATGGCAAAGCCTCCAGCTCTACCCCATGCTGGTCTGCGATGCGCGAGACGCGGGACAAATCGGCAAGCCAGACCAGGAACAGTGGCGCTTGATGGATGTAGGGCTGGTTGCCGGCCAGCGCCGAGAGGCGGCCTTTGCGATCCCCCTCTTGCACCGCAACCACACTCCAGACCTGGAGGTTGGATGATGTGGATGCGGATTGCGCGGCAGCAACCAAGGTCTCGAGCGTACCCTCGGGCAGAGGCTGATCAGTAAACGCCCTGACGCTGCGGTGTTCGAGCAGTTGGTCGATGGTGTCATTCCATTGTTGCAGCGCAGAAATGTTCGGTGCGCCATAGCGTGCAGCGAGTTTTGCCTGAGCGTTGGATGTCATGAGAAGCCTCCAAAATGTTAGGAGGCTATCAAAATTCGGCGGTTACCACACAGCTACCCCGAAATTTTTCATTTTCCGCCCCTGCCGCCTGCATCTCGACCAGCCTCACCACCACGCTGCGTGTCAGCCATCATGCCTGCATACCCACTGCACAGCCAGTGCCCGCGCCCTGCAAACGTTGCGCCAGCAGCCAGGTAAACGCCAGCACCGGGATCAGCGCACAGCCAGCCGCCAGCCACAGCAGCATGCCGAAGCCCTCACCGACCAGTTGCCCGGCCAAGGCCGGACCTGCCATGGAGCTCAGGGCAAAGGCCCCTGGAATCAGCATGATCGAGCGGCCGCTGCGGTCCAGCCGCGCAATCGCTGCGGTCTGGTAGACGCAGCCCCAGGTAAAGCCGACCTCCCAGATCCAGGCGCCCGCGGCATACATCAAAAAGCCTTCGGCGTTGCCCAGTAACAACAGCCCGGTACCCAGTACCGCGAGCACGACAAGATGGGGCACGCGTACACCCAGGCGGTCACCCACCACCGCCAAGGCCAGCGCGGCTGCGCCGCCCAGCAGTTTCAGCACGGCGAAGACGACACCCAGTTCCGCCGGCTGCAACGCCAGGCCATGGCCCAAGCGCTCAAGGAACGCCCAGAGGCCAATCTGCCCGGCGCCGAACAGGAAGAAAAATGCCAGCGCTGCATATGCCGCCGGCGGGAACCTGAAGCGTGCCAGCAACGAGTCGGTTTGCGCCTGCTGCGCTTCGTGAATGAAGTCCTGACGCCTGGGCAAGGCCAGCGCGCTTAGGCTCAACAGCAAAATGATCGCGGCCAGCATCAAGGCCGCGCCGGCATAGTGGAAATAGGCAATCACTAGCGACGGCAAGGCGAACAGCACTGCCGCCACCACCCCCAGTTCAATACCCAGACGCATGCCCAAGGCGCGTTCCTTGTTGGCCATTTCACCCATGATGCGCATGCCCAGGCAGGTCATGAGCGCAGCAAAAAAGCCGATCACCGCCCACAGCGGCAGCTGGGCCGTGGCCGGCAGCCAGGACGACATCCCATACGCCGCCGCAGCGCCAAGTGCACAACCCAGGGTCAACCAGCGCCAGTTCATGCGGTCGATCAGCACCACTGCCAGCAGCGTGCCGAGCAGGTAGCCCGCAAAACACACCGAGCCCAGCAGGCCGATCTGTTCGACAGTAAAGCCCAGGCTGTCGACCATCGACCCGAGCAGGATAGGCAAGGTATTGAACGGCAAGCCGCCAATCGTCGAAGCGAAGCTGGCGGCCAGCATGATCGCCAGTGTATTACGGCCACTCATGTTCATTGCTCTCTCCTGCTCGGGTGGCTTTCAGCGCTGGCCGACGGTAATGATTTCGCGGCGCTCGGCCATGGCGGCCGGTACGCTGGCTTCGTCCATGAAAAACTGCTCGTACCATTCGCGCAGTTGATAGACCGGGCCATCGCCTTCGGCCAGGACCGGGTTGTTCACCCGAATCTTGTGCGCCCAGATATCCACGTCCTGATAAAAGGATTCGCGGTTGCGCATCACATAGTCCTTGGCCATTTCCCGATTTTGTTCTTCGCTCCACCCCGGCACTTTCTTCACCATGCAGCCAAAACGCAGCTCAAAACTGTTGGCGGTGATCGGTACATGGCAGTTGAGCAGGATCGAGTGGATCTCCATGCCCTCGAACACCGCGCGCATCCGGGTAAAGTGCGTGGCCGGCCCGTAGTACGCCGACTCGGCCACCAGATCACCGCCCAGGCGCTCGGAGTCGCCATGGAAAATCTGCTGGGCAATGTGCCCCTCAAAGACGTTGGCGAAATACTTGGTTGGCGTGCCATGAACCGGCCCGAAGTGCTGGGCATCTGCAAGGTTATCGACCAGTTCGCGTGGGTTGGTTTCGATAATCAGCTTGTCCATGTGCCAGTCGTGCAGCCATTCGTCACTGTCCTGCTCTGGCAGATGAGGAATCACCACGCCGTCTGCCGGCGCCTTGCCTTCCGGGTTGTTCCAGACAAACAGCAGGTTGTTTTCTTCACAGGTCAGCCAGCTGCGGGTCTTGGCCTTCGGAGGGATGCGCTTGCAGTACGGGATCTCCACGCACTTGCCGCTGGCGTCGTACTGCCAGTGATGAAAGGGGCATACCACCCGGTCGTTTTCCAGGGTCCCGCGCGAGAGGTCGGCGCCCATGTGCGGGCAATGCGCATCAATGACGCTGATCTGGCCGCTGGAAGTGGCAAATGCCAGCAAGCGCGTGCCGAAGATATTCAGGGTGTGCAGCTGGCCATCACGATAGTCGGCCGCTTCACCCAGGCAGTGCCAGCCTCGGCCGAAGCGCGGGGCCAGAGCAGTTTCGACATTGATTGCTGCGAGCTTGGTCATTGTTATTGTTCCTCGTGTGGAAATCCCCGGTAACTTGCCCGGTCAATCTTCACCGAGCAGCAGCCGGTGCTCATCCTCCGCATGGACTAGATGAGCACCACGAGTACTTCTTCAGCCAGTGTTCATCACCAGCTGGCGACGATGCCGTGCTCCAGCGCAAACGCCTGCGCGGCGATGGTGCGCCGCTGAAAGCGCGCAGCCTGATCGTGGGTGGCCAGCCATACCATCACCTCTGCCGGCACCTGGGGAGGCGCAGTGCCGATGCGCAGGGCCAGCAGGCCGTTTTCGCCGATGGTAGCCTTCAGCGCGTCGGTGGTGACCACCCCCGGGTTAAGCGTAAAGGCGCGAATCCCCTGCTCGCCCAGTTCGGCTGCAAGCACCCCCGAAACCCTGGAGACCGCAGCCTTGCCCGCACCGTAGGCATACCCCCAGCCACCGTCGACGGCAGCCACGGGCGGGTCGCCTTCACCGGCACCGGAGGTGACGTTGATCACCACCCCGTCACCCCGTTCGAGCATGCCGGGCAACACGGTCTGGGTAAGCAACAGCGGCGCCAGCACATAGCCCTGGAATACCCGCTGCATGGTCTGCGGCTGCAGCGACATGAATGCGCTGTTAAGGTCGCGGCCCTGATAGATAGCGTTGTTTATCAGCACATCAATGCGCCCGAACGCGGCCAGTACTGCCTGGCCGGCGGCCAATACCGAGGCGCTGTCGAGCAGATCCATAGGCACCACCAGCGCTCTGCGCCCCAAGGCGCGGATCGCGGCTGCCGTACTGTTGAGGCTGCCCGCCAGCGGCACGCCCTGGGCATCGCACAGCCGATGCGCGGTGCTTTCGCCCTCCTCTACAGTGCGGGCACTGATCGCCACATCGAACCCGGCCCGGGCAAAGGCCAATGCCGTCTCGCGCCCGATACCGCGGCTTGCCCCGGTAATGAATGCCACTTTGGTCATTGTTGTTCTCACGTGGACATAGGCTAGAAACGTGCCGGACGAACCATGGCATCCATACCGCCATCTACAAACATCACAGTGCCGTGCACAAAACTGGCTTGAGTCGACTGCAAGAATGCCACGACCTGGGCGATCTCCTCAGGGTTGCCGGCGCGCCCCAGCGGTGCGACAAACTCACGGACCGCCTTGGCAAAGCGCGGATCGTTCAGCGACGCCTGGTGCAGCGGCGTCTCGACTGCACCAGGCGCTACCACATTCAGGCGTATGCCTTGTTTTGCCCAGGCTACTGCCTTGCTACGGGCATTGCAGGTCACGGCGTATTTGGAGCTGGCATAGGCCACATGGGACTGCCCCAAGGTATTGGCGTGTTCCAGTGCCAGCGCTTCGTTGCCGGCGAGCATGGCCGCGATCATCGGCTGCTGATCGGGGGTGACGTGGGTGGCCGCAATCGATCCGATCACTACAGCGGCCGGCCGCTCGCCCTTGGCCAACGCATCGGCCAGGCCGTCAAGCAACTCACAGACGCCAAAGTAGTTGACCGACACGATGGTGTCGGACACCGCGCTGGAGCCAACCCCGGCGCAGCACACCAGGCCGTCGAGCACCCCGTCGCAGTGCTCGAGCACCGCACTGATGGCGGCCTGGCGCCCGCTTGCGCTGGACAGGTCGGCAATCACCTCGGCATTTGCCCGGTCGATGCCGATGACGCGGTGCCCGGCGGCGCGTAGCGCCTGGCAGACTGCCGCGCCGATACCGGATGCAGAACCGCTGACCGCTGTAACTGGCATAACGTTGCTCCTTGTTGAATGGTGGTGTTGGCTAGTATTGGTGCCGCGCAAACCCCACAACATCGTCCGCGCGGACTAAAACGCCCCGGCCTTGCAAGCAGGACCGGGGCGTTCGGGCAAGCCGGGCGAAGGTCAGGCGCTATTGCGCGCCGGGGTGGCCAGCTTCAACACCGGTTTTTCCGGCTTATCGTTTGGCAGTGCTGCCAGTTTGGGCTTTCCCAAGGCAACCACACTGTTGAGAATGATGCGCACCAACTCCGTCTGGCGGCGCACACCCGTCTTTGAAAAGATCGAGCGCAAATGCGCCCGTGCGGTGTTGCGGCGCACATTTAATACTTCGGCGGCCTCTTCAAGCGACAGGCCGTTAGCCAGCTCCATGGCCAGTGCGGTTTCGGCCCGGGTCAGGTTGAACAGTTGCTTGGTTACCGTTTCGCTAGCCATGGAGCGGCCCACCGCGTCGCGGATGTATACCACCGCTGCAGGTTTGCTCTTGCCCTCGGCCCAGTCCTGGGTAGGAATGGCCTCGATCACTACCCCCAGGTTGACCTGGCCCGATGGCCTGGCCACCGACATCGCTTCGGCCGCAGTGCTGACCTTTTCGCTATTGACGTCACGCGCGAAGGCATTGCGTACCAGGCGCTGCAGTTCGCGGTTGTCGCTGGGATAGGTGGCTTCAAGGCGCCCACCCACCAGTTTCAGGCCGTCCGCCTGTTCCAGCAGTTCGCTGGCCACCGGGTTGAGGCGCAGCACGCTGCCATTCTGGTCAAGCACGATGGTGGCCACTGACAAGCGGCTGATGGCCTGGGCATACAGCTCGCTGATCGACTCGCTGCGGTCGAGCAGGTTGTGCACGTGCATCGCACGGCGCAAATGCGGAAGGATCATTTCACACAGGGTGCGCTCGGAGGCGGTGAATTTCGGCGCGGCTTTAGGCCGGGTAATGCGAAAGCGCAGCTTGCCGCCGTCGGGCGTGGAAACGTCCGCACCCATGATGTGGTAGGTGTCGTGCACGGTACCGTAGGTCTTGTAGTAGACCGAATTGGCCCACTCGGCTTCGGTCATCAGGTCTTCGACGGTGAACACCTGGTCCATCGGCGGGTTGCTGAAGGGGGTGACAGCTTGTGGGTAGGCCCAGTAGCTCACCTCCCCCTCGCCTTCGATGTCACCGACGACAATCATCAGGCCCAGGTCCGGTTGCTCAGGCACTCTCAAGATCAAGGTGACGTAATTGGCCTGGTACAGGCTGCGCACGTGGCGCAAGGTCTTGGCCATCAACTTGTGGTTCAGCGAGCCGTCATAGAACTCGCCGATGAGCGTGTCATATTCCGCCAGCTCCATACCCATTTCTGCCAGCGCTTCAAACCCCACGGTGGAATTGCCCATCGCCCGTCTCCTCGCGGGGCACAGCCCAGGCCGTGCCCGCTTTTATTGTTATGATTCAAACACGTGTGCGCGCACTGCACGGTTGGCTTTGACCGCAACCAGGGGTTTGCCGAGGTTGAACCAGGCGGCCAAGGCCGGCAGCAGGAAAATGGCCCCAAGTACATTGACCAGAAACATGAACGATAGCAATACCCCCATATCGGCCTGGAATTTCAGCGGTGCAAAGGCCCAGGTGCACACCCCGATCGCCATGGTCAGGGCAGTGAACACGGCCGCTGTTCCGCGTTGGCACATGGCCTGGTAGAACGCGTGGCGCAGGTTGGCGCCCCCGGCCATCTCGTGCTGGATCCGCTCATACAGGTAAATGCCGTAGTCGACCCCGACGCCAACCCCAAGCGCCATCACCGGCAGGGTCGCCACCTTCAACCCGATGCCAAGCATGGCCATCAGTGCATTGCACAGTACCGCCACGATGGCCAGCGGCACCAGGATGCACAACACCGCGCGCAACGATTTGAAGGTCAACCAGCAGAACAACAGCACCGAGCCAAACAACGCCACCAGCATCAGCACTTCGGCGCGCTTGACCGCATCATTGGACGCCGCCATTACCCCCACATTGCCACCGCCGAGAAAGAACCTGATTTCCGGCACCTGGACCTGGGCAATGATCCGCTTGGCCTCCTGCACTACATGCGAGACCGTGGCGCCATCGTGGTCGGTGAGAAACACCAGAATCTGCATCTGCTGGCAGCCATCGGTCACCAGGCCGTCCTCGGGCATGTAGGCACGGGCACCTTGACTCAAGCCCCGGGCCGAACCGGGAATGGCCGCCCAACGTGGGTTGCCTTCGTTGTTGCCGGCAATCACCGTCTTGCCAAAGCCGGCCACCGACTGCACCGACTGCACGCCGGTGACGCTGCGCATCTGGAAGTCGAAGGCTTCCACCGCACGCATCACCGACGGTGACAGGCATGCCTCTTCCAGGCCCTGGGCCTGGACGAACACCGCCAGCACATCCAGGCCGATGGAATAGCTGCTGACAATTTTGCTGTTGTCCTGGTTGTAGCGCGACTCGGCGCGCAGTTCCGGTGCGCCAGCACCGATGTCACCGACTTCCAGCTGCCGGGCCTTGAGCACCGCCACGCTCAGCAACATCACGCTGAGCACCAGCACCGCCAGGGCCGGGCGCGGTTCGGCCAGCGCCGACAAGCGCCACCACAGCGGGTGCCTGCTCTGCTGCTGGACGCGCTCCTTGCTCAGCACACTACGCTCCAGGCGCAGGTAGGAAATAATGATCGGCAACATCAGCTTGTTGGTGATGATCATCAGCATCACGCCGATGCAGGCCGTTACCCCCAGTTCATGCACGATAGGAATGTCGATCAGCATGATCACGCCAAAGCCCAAGGCATTCATCAGCAACGCCAGGGAGCCAGGAATGAAGATCTTGCAAAAGGCCAGGTGCGCCGCCTGCAGCGAATCCTTGCCGGCCAGCACTTCCTGTTTCCAGGCATTGGTCATCTGCACGGCGTGCGAAACGCCAATGGAAAAAATCAGGAACGGCACCAGGATCGACATCGGGTCGATACCCAGGCCCATCAGCGGCAACAAGCCCAGCAGCCACACCACCGGCAACAACGCCACCAACAGCGCCACTACGGTCAGGCGCAACGAGCGTGAATAAAGCCACAGCAACAGGCCGGTGATCAGGAAGGCGACGACAAAAAAGCCGATCACGGTCATCAGCCCTTCGACAACATCACCCACCAGTTTGGCGAAACCGACAATGTTGACCTCGATCTGATCGCTGCTGTACTTGCCGCGAATGTCCTCCAGACGCTTGGCGACTTCAACATAACTGACCGATTTGCCTGTTTGTGGGTCAACGTCCTGCAAGTCGGCCCGGACCATGGCCGACTTCAGGTCATTGGCCACCAGCCGCCCGACCTGCCCCGAGCGCGCTGCGTTGCTGCGCACCTGGGCCAGGTCTTCGGCGCTGGCGGTAAAGCGTGGCGGTACCACCACATCACCAAAAAAGCCTTCTTCGGTGATCTCGATGTAACGCACGTTGGCGGTGAACAGCGAGGTTACGCTGGCGCGGCTGACCCCGTTGATGAAGAACACATCGTCAGTCACCTTGCGCAGCGTGTCGAGGAACTCGGGGTTGTAGATGTCACCCTCGCCCTTCCATCTGACGCTCACCAGAAAGCGGTTGGCGCCGGTGAAGTACTGGCTGAATTCGAGGAAGTTGAGCATGTACTCATGCCGCACCGGGATCTGCTTGTTGAAGCCAGGGTCGA
This sequence comes from Pseudomonas sp. YNh, assembly GCF_037993085.1. Taxonomy (NCBI): domain Bacteria; kingdom Pseudomonadati; phylum Pseudomonadota; class Gammaproteobacteria; order Pseudomonadales; family Pseudomonadaceae; genus Pseudomonas; species Pseudomonas sp. YNh. The sequence goes on from NZ_JBBMRJ010000024.1 coordinate 30,790, forward strand.
GCTGGGTATGCGTGGCGCTGTAGCCCAGGCCCAGGGTCAGCAGCAGGAACACCGTCAACAGCAGTTTGCGTCGTGCCAACAGCAGGTCGGCGCAACGCTCGACCAGGCGCCCGGCTCGGGCTTTAGCGTACTTCATGCACTTGCTCTCCTTTGCCCAGAGCGGCAACGCTGTTACCGTTCCCCTGGAAAACGCCCCGTTCACCGGCTACCAGCAACTGATCGGTGCCCACCACGATGGCTGCGGTCAAGGTGCCCAACCCCGGTTGGCGGGTGGTGCCGATCAAGCGGCCTTCTGCGTCCAGGCGCACCATTGAGCTGCCGCCGCCGACAATCAGTACGCCGCTGTGGTCTGGTAGCACAACATGGCCATAAAGCGGCTGGGTATTGCCAACCTTGATCGCCTGCCACTGCTCACCGAAGTTGTCGGTGACAAACACATGGCCGCGCATGCCATAGGTCACCCAACGCTGGGCGCTCAGGCGAACCACGCCAAACAGTGAGCCGTTGTAGAACGCCGGCAACTGTTGCCAATGCTGCCCGTTATCGGCGCTGCGCATGACCAGGCCCTGTTCGCCGACCAGCATGCGCCGGCCATCGCTGCCGCCATCCAGCGCATTGAGATGAGCACGGTCGACCTCCAGCGCCACCGCGCGCCAACTGCGCCCGGCATCGTCGGACTGGTAGAACTTGCCGTAGCTGCCGAACACGACAACCTGCTTGCCACCGGCCGCCCAGGCACCGAGCAGCGGCTCACCAGCTACGGGATCAAAATGCACCTCTTGCCAGCTGCTGCCAGCGTCATTGGAGCGCAGAATCAGGCTGTCCTGGCCAACGGCGACCAATTGCTCGGGGTTCAACGCGGTCAAAGCCGTCAGGGAAATCTGACGTTGCGGCTCGACTGTGGCTTGCTGCCAGCTGCGGCCGCGGTCGTCGCTGATCAGGATGGTGCCGCGCTCACCCACCGCCACCTGACGGGTGCCCAGATTGAGCAGGCCGTTTATCTGCATGCGCTCGGTATTCAGCGTGGTCTGGGCAATGTTCAGCGCGCCGCGTGGGGTAAATGCCAGCGCTACGATTGCGGCAACCGTAATGCACACGAAATAGGCAATAAGCTTGGCGCATGGGCGACTGCGTGCAGCGACATCCAGGCGCTCGACAATAGACATACGGTCCACCCTCTTGTTCTTGTAGTCGTGAATCACCGCGCCACCTGGGCGCGGTGTCTGAGGTGTGTAGATAGTCCGTCTGCTCGACCTGCAGGACATCGTCCAAATGGCCTACCCCGGTGCCGATAGACAGAACCGCGGGTCAGTCCAGCTCGAACAGGCCCGCCGCGCCCATGCCCCCCCCGATGCACATGGCCACGACCACGTAGCGCACGCCGCGACGGCGCCCTTCCAGCAGGCCATGACCGACCATACGCGCACCCGACATGCCGAACGGGTGACCAATCGAAATAGCCCCGCCGTTGACGTTCAGGCGCTCCGCAGGGATGCCCAGGGCGTCGCGGCAATGCAGGACCTGGCAGGCAAAGGCTTCGTTGATTTCCCATAGCCCGATGTCGGCCACGCTCAAACCGAAGCGTTTGAGCAGCTTGGGCACCGCCAGCACCGGGCCGATGCCCATTTCTTCCGGCGCGCAGCCGGCCACGGCAATGCCGCGGTACGTCCCCAGCGGCTTCAGGCCACGCCGGGCGGCCTCGGCGCGGCTCATCAGCAAGCTGGCCGATGCACCGTCGGAGAACTGTGAGGCGTTGCCGGCGGTAATGAACTCGCCCTGCTCGACCCATTGGCCGTTCTTCCACACGGGTTTGAGCGCCGCCAGGTCTTCGAAGCGAGTCGAAGGACGGTTGCACTCGTCGCGCTCGGCCACCACCTGCTCATGGCCATCGGGCTGGCCTTCCTTGTCAACGCGCAGCTTGCGCACTTGCAGCGGTACGATTTCTTCGTCGAACAGGCCGTCGCGCTGGGCGGCTGCGGTGCGCTGCTGACTTTGCAGTGAGTAGTCGTCCTGGGCCGCGCGGCTGATGTCATAGCGCCGGGCAACGATCTCGGCGGTTTCGATCATCGGGATGTAGGCGCTTGGCATGCACGCCAGCACCGCCTCCGACTGGTTGCGGTAGGTGTTCTTGTGCTTGTTCTGGGTCAGCGACAGCGACTCGACCCCCCCGCCGATGACAATGCTCATTTCACCGGCCAGAATGTTCTTCGCCGCCATGCCGATACTGATCAGGCCGGAAGCGCACATACGGTCCAGGGCCATGCCCGGCACGCTGTCGGGCAAACCGCCGGTGTAGGCACATAGCCTGCCAATGTTGTAGCCCTGGGTGCCCTGCTGTACCGCCGCGCCCATGATCACGTCATCCACCGCGCCAGGCTCGATACCGGCACGCTCGACCACCGCGCGCACCACATGGCCGCCAAGCACCGGGGCTTCGGTGTCGTTGAAAGAGCCGCGAAAGGATTTGCTCAGCGCGGTACGGGCAGTCGCTACGATTACAACGTCTTGCTTGTCCATGAACAGGCTCACTCGGTGATGGGGTTGAAGGTGTAACGGCTGATGGTGTCGACCACGCAGCCAGGGCGCTCGGCGCCCTCGATCTCGACGCTGATGCGCACCACCAGCTGTACCGCGCTGCCGATCAGCTCGGCGCTGACAACCTGGCCTCTGCCGCGTACCCGCGCGCCGACTTTCACCACGGCGGGGAATCGCACGCGGTCGGTGCCGTAGTTCACCCCCATGGCCATGTTGTCGATGCTCATCAGCTGCGGCATGAACAGGTTGGCCAGCGCCAGGGTCAGGTAGCCATGGGCGATGCACGCCCCGAACGGGCCATTGGCGGCGCGCTCGGGGTCGACATGTATCCACTGCTGATCGCCAGTGGCTTCGGCAAACAGATTGACCCGCGCCTGGGTCAGCTGCAGCCAGTCGGTGACGCCCAGGTCCATGCCTTGGGCCTTGAGCATTTGCTCGGCGCTACTGAATCGGGTGCTCATGGGGTGCCCTCAAGCCTGTTGTGAACTGACCGACAGCACTTCGCCGACCATGTAGGAGGCGTAATCGCTAGCCAGGAAGATCATGACGTTGGCGACTTCCCACACTTCAGCGGCGCGGCCGAAGGCTTCACGGTCGGCCAGTTTGGCCAGCAGTTCTTCGCTGCTGGCCTTCTTGAGAAAATCGTGCAAGGCAATCGACGGCGACACGGCGTTGATGCGCACCCCGCTTTCGGCGGCTTCAAGCGCGCTGCAGCGGGTCAGCGCCATGACCCCGGCCTTGGCGGCGGCGTAATGCGCCTGCTCTTTCTGCGCACGCCAGCCGAGTACCGAAGCGTTGTTGATGATCGCCCCGCTCCCTCGGCGCTCCATGTGCGGCAGCATCGCGCGGGTCATGCGGAAGGTGCCGGTGAGGGTCACATCAATTACCCGCAGCCATTCCTCGTCGCTCATCTCGGTGACCCGCCTGGAACCACCAAGGCCTGCGTTGTTGATCAGCACATCGACGCCGCCAAGGGCCTGTTCGGCGGCAGCGACCAGGGCTTGCACCTCGGTCTCGACGGTGACGTTGCACAGCTGGCCGTACACGGCCTGCAAGCCGGTGTCGGCCTTGAGCTGTTCCACCGCCTGCTCCAGGCGCCGGGGATGAACATCGGAAATCATCAGGGCGCGGCAGCCTTCTTCGGCGCAGCGCCTGGCTGCGGCATAGCCGATGCCAGCGCCGGCGGCGGCAGTGATGAGCACGGATTTGCCAGCCAGCAACTGGTGGCCTGGCACATAAGGAGGGGCTTGTTTCACGCGGTATACCTCTGACAGAAAACAGGTTGTCGACAGGTATAAAGGCCGCAGGGGGCAGGCACATCGTCAAAACGGACGGGGTCGGTTGTGGCAGGGGGACAAGAGGCAGGCGCCGGTAATGCCGACGCCTGTGCTTCAAGCTGCGCTCACGTGCCCCAGACCTTTTGCGCCTTGGGTGCTTCGCTGAGGATCGCATCGACCGCCGCCCCGACTTCAGCGACCTGCCAGCGTGCCCCCTTGTCGCGGGTGACGCCGGTACGCCAGCCATCACCCAGGGAAATCCGGCCACCTTGGCTCTCGAACAGCTGGCCGCTGACATGCCCGGAAGCCTCACTGCCCAGCCACACCACCAAAGGCGCGACGTTCTCTGCCGCCCAAGCGTCGAAGCTGCCGTCATCGGGCCGCTTGACCATGTCCGGCATTGCGCTTTCGGTCATCGCCGTACGCGCCGCCGGGGCCAGGGCGTTGGCGGTGACGCCATAGCGGGCCAGTTCCGCCGCCTGCACCAGGGTCAGCGAAGCGATACCGCCTTTGGCCGCCGCATAGTTGGACTGCCCGATCGAGCCCTGCAAGCCGGCGCCAGAACTGGTATTGATAATGCGCGCCGCCACCGGCGTACCGGCCTTGGCCTGATCGCGCCAGCGCCGGCCGAGGATGTTGGCCAGGCAGTAATGCCCCTTCAGGTGCACGCGCATCACCATGTCCCAGTCCTCTTCCGACAGGCTGATGAACATGCGGTCACGCAAGACCCCGGCGTTGTTGACCAAAACATGCACTTCGTCGAACACCGCCAATGCAGCATCGACGATGCCTTGAGCGCTGCTCAGGGTGGTGATGTCGCCATCGTTGGCGATTGCTCGGCCACCCTTGGAGCAAATCTCGTCGACCACTGCCTCGGCGGCCTCGCGACGAATGTCATTGACCACCACATTGGCGCCTTCGGCGGCAAATGCCAACGCATACGCGCGGCCCAGCCCGCCACCGGCACCGGTGATGATCGCGGTACGACCTGCACAGATTCCCATAGGATGTTTTCCTGTTGTTGAGTGTGGGTGGCTTCAAAGCCGTTCGATGATGCTGACGTTGGCCTGGCCGCCGCCTTCACACATGGTCTGCAGGCCATAACGCCCGCCGGTGCGTTCAAGCGAATGCAGCAAGGTGGTCATCAAGCGCGCACCGGTAGCGCCCAGCGGGTGGCCAAGGGCGATGGCGCCGCCATTGACGTTGGTGCGAGCCGGGTCGTAATCGAGCTCCTTGGCCCAGGCCATGACCACCGAGGCAAACGCTTCGTTGATTTCCACAAGGTCGATATCAGCCATGCGCAGGCCAGCCTTCTTGAGCGCCGCACGGGTGGCTGCAATCGGTGCCGTGAGGTGCCAGATCGGGTCGTCGCCGAGCACCGACAGGTGATGAATGCGTGCCCTGGGGGTCAGGTTGTAGCGCTTGAGCGCCGCCTCCGATACCACCAGCAAGGCCGCGGACGCATCGCAGGTCTGGCTCGATACGGCGGCTGTGATCGACGGGAACTCAGCGCTTACAGGCTCCAGGCTGGCCATTTTCTCCAGGCTGCTGAACCGCGGCGTTTCATCAAAGGCCAGGCCTTCGCAGGCAACGATCTCACGGGCGAAATAGCCGGCTTCTGCGGCCGCCAAGGCACGACGATGGCTTTCCAGGGCAAACACCTCCATTTCTTCGCGGCTGATCTGCCAGTGATCGGCGATGCGCTGGGCGGCGTAAAACTGATTGACCGGCTGCTGCCCAAAGCGCGCCTGCCAGCCTTTGCTGCCGGAAAACGGGTCACTGAAGCCCAGCGGTTGGCCAGCGAGCATCGCCGACGAGATCGGGATCTGGGTCATGGTCTGCACACCACCGACAGCCACCACCTCCTGCATGCCACTCATCACCGCTTGCGCGGCAAAATGCAGCGCCTGTTGCGACGAACCGCACTGCCGGTCGACCGTGGTGCCCGGCACGTTCAGCGGCAAGCCGGCAGCCAGCCAGCTGGTGCGAGCGATGTCACCCGCCTGCGAGCCGATGGCGTCGACACATCCGAAAATCACGTCGTCATACGCGTGGGCAGGAATGGCGTTGCGTTCGACCAGCGCTTTCAACACATGCGCGCCCAGGTCAATGGCATGCACATGGGCCAGGCTGCCTTTGCGTTTGCCCGTGGGGCTGCGCAGGGCATCGACGATATACGCTTGGGGCATGGCTCAGTCCTCGAAGGTAGCGCCCGGCCCAAGCCGGGCTTCATCGCTGAGCACATAGGCGGCGACGCGGGTTTTATGGGTGGCACGGTCGCCCCAGGACGGGTCCAGCGACCACACGCGCTTCATGAACATCTGCAGGTCGACTTCCCAGGTGTAACCCATCGCACCGTGCACCTGGATACCGTGGCGCGCCGCCAGCCAGCTGGCGTCGCAACAGGCCAGCCGGGCCTGCGATACATAGACATCGGCGCGGCGATCCCCCTGCGCCAGGGCATAGGCCGCGCGATACAACACAGGTTTGGCGAATTCGATCTTGCTGGCGATATCGGCCAGGTGATGCTTGACCGCCTGAAAGCTGCCGATCGGCTTGCCAAATTGCTTGCGCTGGGCCACGTAGTCCACCGACAGGTCGAGGATTCGCTGGGCCAGCCCGAGCAGTTGCCCGGCAACCGACAAGGCGCCGCGGTTCAAGGTATCGGCCCACAAGGCCCGCCCCTGTTCGCCGCCGATCAGCAAGGTGTCGCGAGTTGGCTGCCAGCTCACCAGGCCCAGGCGCCTGGAGGCATCGATACTGGCGTTGGCCTGCACATCGACCTGCGCGCGCGGCACCGCATGCACCTCATCACCGTGGGCAAGGATCAGCCACTCTGCCAGCGGTGCATCAGGCACCAACGGGTTGATCGGGTGGCCGATAGCCAGGCGCACGCTGCCATCGGCGATGCGCGGCAGCAGGCGGGCTTTGACCGGGTTGTCGTCTGGCAGGCCGTTGAGCAGCCCGGTGACCACATAAGCCGTGTCGGCCAGCGAGTCCGGGATGGCGTAGTAGCCCAGCTCCTGGGTCATCAGTGCCCAGGCCACATCGTCCATGCCCAGGCCACCGAACTGTTCGGGCACCGACAATGCCGTCAGGCCCTGTTCGGCTATCTTGTTGCGCAAGTCAGCGGAGCGGCCTGTATCGGTTTCCCAGATCTCGCGCAGCATTTCGGGCGCCGCCTCGGTCATCAGGAAACGGCTGATGGCTTCGCGAAACGTGAGCTGATCATCGGTAAAGGTAAAGTCCATGGCCGGCTCCTATTTCGGCAGGCCGAGCATGCGCTCGGCGATGATGTTGCGCTGGATTTCGTTGGTGCCGGCGTAGATCGGCCCGGCCTGAGCGAACAGGAAGCCATCAAGCCAGCCGCCTTCGACCGCTTGCGCAGCACTGCTCAACAACTCCCCGTGCGCACCCAGGATGCGCATGGCGGTTTCGTGCATCTTCAAGTCGAGCTCCGACCAGATGATCTTGTTGATGCTCGACTCGGCGCCGATCTGCGCGCCACGGCTCAAGCGCCCGACGGTGTGGTAGGACGACAGCGCGTAGCCTTCAGCGCCCAGCCAGGCCTCGACAACCGCTTCGCGGATGCTCGGGTCACGGTCGGCGCTCTGCCGGTTGGCGTTGTACAGCTGTATCAACTTGCGCGCCGTGGCCTGGAAGCGTGCCGGCGAACGCAATAGCAAACCTCGCTCAAAGCCCGCGGTGGCCATCGCCACATGCCAGCCCTGGCCTTCGGCACCAATGCAGTTTTCAACCGGAACGCGCACATCGTCGAAAAACACTTCGGCGAAGGTGTTCTTGCCATTCAGCGCCTTGATCGGCCGGATGGTCACGCCCGGGGCATCGAGCGGCACCATCACGAACGACAAGCCGTTGTGCCGGGTCGAGGCCGGGTCGCTGCGGAACAGGCCAAACAGCCAGTCGGCAAACAGTGCGCGGCTGGACCAGGTTTTCTGCCCGTTGAGCACATAGTGATCGCCATCACGGATGGCCTTGCTGGTGATCGCGGCCATGTCGGAGCCGGCATTGGGCTCCGACCAGCCCTGGGCCCACATGTCGACACTGGACGCCATGCGCGGCAGGAAGCGCTGCTTCTGCGCCTCGGTACCGAACTCCATCAACGTTGGGCCGAGCAGCAGCTGACCGTTCTGGTTGATACGCATCGGTGCGTCTGCGCCGTAGTACTCTTCCTCGAAAATCAGCCACTCGATCAGGTCGCAACCGCGCCCGCCGTAGGCCTTGGGCCACATGACCATCGACAGGCGCTGCTCGAACAGCTTCGCCTCCCAGGCCCGGTGCTGCTCGAACCCTTCCCGGGTGTCATAGTTGGCCAGGGGCGTAGTCGGCTGATTGGCCGCCAGCCATTCACGCACTTCCTCACGGAAGGCCTTCTGTTTGGGGGTATAAGCTAGTTCCATGGCACTCTCTCAGAACTTGGCGTCGCGTTTTTCGACGAAGGCGCGGCGGGTTTGCGCAGAATCCGGACTGGTGTAGGCCTGCAGGGTCAGCCCCTGCTCCCAGCGGTATTTGTCTTCCAGGTTGCCGTCCTCGATACCGTTCAGGGCTTCCTTGGCGATACGGATCATCACCGGGCTCTTGGCAGCGATTTTGGCGGCAATCTCCAGCGCGGTTTCGCGCAGCTGCTCTTTGGGCACCACGCGCTCGATGAAGCCATACTGCGCAGCCTCTGCGGCGCCGATCTTGTCGCCGGTGAAGAACAGATAACGAACCTTCTGCACCGGGAACAAACGCTGCAGGTGCGCGCCGCCGCCCATGGCCCCACGGTCAACTTCGGGCAAGGCAAAGGTGGCGCACTCTGAGGCCACGACAATGTCGGCAGCACCGGTAATGCCGACGCCACCACCGAGGACGAAGCCGTGCACGGCGACGATGACCGGCACAGGGTTGCGATGTACCGCCTTGAACGCCGCATAATTACCGGCGTTGACCGCTACGATGCGTTCGGGGTGGGCGTCCAGTTCCTTGATGTCGACACCCGCGCAGAAACCACGGCCTTCGGCACGGATGACGATCACCCGGACGTCGGGGTTGGCGCCCAGGGCTTCGACCTGATGGGCCAGGTCCATCCACTCCTGGCTGCCCAGGGCATTGACCGGCGGTTTGGCCAGCACCAGCTCGGCAATGCCCGCCTCGATCTGTGTGGTAAATGCTTGACTCATGAGGGTGTTCTCCAAAGTTCGGCAGGCTGATGCTCGCTACGGCAGGCCAACAGGGCTTCCAGGCAGCGTTCGGCTTCCTGGGCAATTTCTTCGATCACTTGCTGGCAACTCTTGAGTTCGCCAATGGCGGCGGCTACCTGGCCGCTGGGCAGAATGCCTTCGTCCGGAACACCGTCGATCATCGAACGCTGCAGCAGTACCGGCTGGTTGGCGGCCATCAGCGTTTGCGACAGCGCGCCGGGGTCTTCCTTGAGTGCCTGGCGCAGCACACCGAACAGATGGCTCAGGCTCATTCCGGTTTGCTGCTTCCATTTCCAGGCGCTGCGCAACGCGATGCGCAGGCGCCCGAAAGACCCGGCCTGCTCCAGGCGGTTGATAAACGGGTTCTCGATCATGCGGTGGCGCATGCCATCTACCGCCGTGGTCACCCGCACCCGTTGCGGGTCGTTGACCTCGAGGTAATGCACCAAGGTGCTCGACGGCGTAGGCGAGTCCCGGGTCATCAAAAAGCGCGTGCCCATGGCAATACCCACGGCGCCGGTCGCCAGCGCGCCGGCAAGGCCTCTGCCGGTGGAGTAACCACCTGCGGCGATTACCGGGACCGACACCGCGGCGAGCACCTGGGGCAACAGGATCGAACTGGGCACACCACCGGTATGCCCGCCGCCCTCGCCGCCCTGGATGGTGATCATGTCCGCGCCCAGCTCCACCGCCTTCAGGGCGTGTTTGAGTGCGCCCACCGTCGGGATGCACAGCACCCCGGCAGCCTTGAAGCGGGCGATGGTCTGTTTGTCCGGGCCACGTCCGTAACTGACCGCTCGCAAGCGGTAGCGAATCGCCAGGTCAACGCATTGCGCCGCGTTTTCCTGGAACATATGAAAGTTCAGGCCGAAATTGCTGCCACCGGTGGCGGCAATTACCTTGTTGATCTCGCCTTCCAGGGCATCGGACGCAATCGTGGCACCGGCCAGAAAACCGAATCCACCGGCGCGGGTCGTGGCAATCACCAGGTTGGCGTCTGCAACCCAACCCATGGCGGTCTGCACGATCGGGTAGCGGCAGCCCAAAGCTTCGGTCAGTGGCGTACACAACCAGCGGCTCATGCCTGCTCTCCACTGGCGGCAGCCTTGTTGGCCTGGGCCATGGCCTTGGCATCGAAGCCGCCCAGCTTGTCGCCCGACAGCAGTTCATTGTGGGCATGGGCGAAGTGGTGCCAGGCAAAGGCAGCGTCCATCGCCGTGCGTTTACCCTGCAGATCCTCGACGTGGTTAATGGCCTGCTTGGTCAGCGCAAGGCCCATTCGCGGCTGCCGGGCAATACCGGCCGCCAGCGCATAGGTGCCCTGCTCCAGTTCCTCACGTGGCACTACCCTGTTGACCATGCCCATCTGGTAGGCACGCTCGGCACTCATGCGATCGCCGGTGAACAGAAACTCTTTGGCGATGCGCGGGTTCAGCTCATACGGGTGGGCAAAATACTCCACCCCCGGAATGCCCATACGTACCACGGGGTCCTGGAAAAACGCATCATCGCTGGCCACGATCAGGTCGCACACCCAGGCCAGCATGAGCCCACCGGCCACGCACGCACCCTGGACCATGGCAATGGTCGGCTTGGGCAGCTCACGCCAGCGCCGGCACATGCCCAGATAAACCTCTTGCTCGCGGGCATATAGCTGCTCGCCGCCGGGCTTGTTGGTGTGATCCCACCAGAGGTGTGCACGCTCGAACGGTTTGTTGATATCGCGCCCGGGCGTGCCAATGTCATGGCCGGCCGAAAAATGCTTGCCCGCCCCGCGCAGTACAATGACCTTGACCGCGTCATCGTTGACAGCCTGGCGCAGCGCCGCATCCAGCGCATACGTCATCTGCGAGTTCTGCGCATTATTGAAGCCTGGCCGGTTCATGGTCAGCGTGGCGATACCCTCGGCCACGCTGTACAACACCGGTTCCTGCGTTTCGTACACCGAGTGGTCTGCACGCTCGACGAATTCACTGTCAGGGCTGTTCATGCTCATGTCCCTCGCCTTACGCCACGCGAATGCCAGCCGGGTTGCCCTTGATTGCCGAACTGCGCAGATCATGGGGGTCGAGCCGACGGATCAGCGCCAATTGCTCAGGCGTCGGGTGTACGGTTTCTTTCAGCGACGCTGACTTGAGCAACGGGAAACCGGTGTTTTCCTGCACCTGCTCAAAGCTCACCCCCGGGTGCAAGCTGCGCACCTGCACCGCGCGGTCCGGGCCGTCGAAATCCATCACACACAAGTCGGTGACGATCAGGCGGATGTCCATCAGGTCGCGGCGTACCCCTTTTGGCCAGCGGTCGGCCTTGAAACCGACACCGGAAACCATGTCCACTTCGCCGCTGACGAACACGCGGGTGTTATGGCTGGGTACAAAGAACGAGTTGATGTGATTGATGCTGTTGCCGGGCAAGCCGCGCACACCGAGCATTGCAGCCTTGGGCTTGTGGTAATCGCCCACGCAGGAGAGGTTGCTCTGGCCCCAGCGGTCGATCTGGGTCGGGCCGATCATGGCGTGACGGCGGCCACCCCAGACGCACTCGAACACCCGCTCGAAGTTGAGCGAACCCGAATATTTCGGCACATGATCGCCACGCGGCCCTAGCGGGATCGGCTCTTCGACCAGGTACGCCTCGCTGTCGGTCATCAACAGTTGCGGACTGTGGCTGAGTTTGGCCAGGCTAGCGCCCAGGCGCGGGATCACGCCCAGGCCCGAGGCGATCAACTCGCCGTTGTCACGCCAGGCTTCGCTGGCCGCGACAATCATCAGTTCCGCGAGGGTAAATTCACAGGTAGTCGACATTTTCATCCTCCTCAGAACACTGGCAGGGCCAGGGAGCCCATGCGTTCGGCACCGCCGTTCTGCTCTTGATAAGCCCGCTCACCGGCCGCCACGTACTGCGCCACATAGGCTTGCCAGCCGCCCTCTTCACCGGCACTGGCGGCATAGCGTTTGAGGTGGCTCAGGTCCCAGCCATACTCGGGCTGGCAGGCGGTCGGGTGGGCGCCGAGCGGTGCATGGATCACGCCACTGACCAGGTACCGCTCAAAGGTGTTGCAGCGTGCCTGTTCGGTGGTCAGTTCCAGTCGTTCGTGCAATTGCTCGCAAGACACGAAGCACTGCTGGGCCGCGCGAGCGAACAGATGGTCGAAATAAGGGTCTGGACCGGTCACCAGGGTGTTGCCCAGGCGGTCGGCGACGTTGACGTGGACAAACGCCACGTCCAGGTTCAGGGCGGGCATGGCCAGCAGCACTTCGCCGTCGTCATACGGCGACTGGATGGTTTTAAGGTCAGGGTTCAGCCGTGTGACATCGGTGGCCAGGCCGCAGCGGGTCGGCAGAAACGGCAAACGCATGGCCGCTGCACGCAGGCCCCACTGGAACATGCCTTCATCCACCTCTAGCAACTCCAGCCCACCGGCTTCGCGGGCTTTGCGGTAATAGGGCTCCAGCGGAATGGCGTCAAGGGTGGCAAAGCCGAACACCAGCTTCTTGACCTTGCCCGCCGCACACAGCATGCCCACTTCGGGGCCACCGTAGGCGACCACAGTCAGGTCTTTGACGGGAGAACGCAGAATCTCGCGCACAACCGCCATCGGCTTGCGCCGTGGCCCCCAGCCGCCGAAGCCGATGGTCATGCCATCGCGCAGGTGCGCAACGGCATCGGCCGCCGTCATTTGCTTGTTCATTGCACATCTCCTTGCTGTTGGCCGACGGAAAAGTCATGCCCCCACAGGCTTACCCGGGTAAATTCGAAGGCCGAGTGCTCAGCCCAGTCCACTTGCAGGCCGCCGTAGCCGTACTCCAGGTCGAAGCCGGATGGGGTCTTCATGTAAAAGGAGGTCATTCGGTCATTGAGGTGCTGGCCGAGGGTCGCCGACAGCGGCACCTGATGGGCCAGGCGCCGGTCATGGGCGCGGCCCACTTCAGTCATCGAGCCCACTTCCACCATCACGTGCACGCAGCCTGAAGGCACCGCGTACTCCGCCAGCGCCAGCGAGTGATGGCGGCTGTTGCGGCAATGCAGGAAGTGAATGCGGATTGGCGGTGCTGCCGGGTCGGGGCGAAAGTTGAAGATGTCCGACAGTTCGAAGCCCAGCACGTCCTTGACGAAGGCCAGGGTCGCGTCAAATTCCGGGGCCGGCAGCACGGTGTGGCCCAGGCCCATGTCGCCGGTGACAAAACCCGGCACGCCTTGCGGCGAAACGAATGGCAGGCAGTCGGAACGGTGTCCCCAGCTCAATTCGTGGCGGTTGCCGGAGGGGTCCAGAACACTGACCAGTGCCTGTACGCCACGCTGCTCGATCTCGGCGGCAGAGCCTGCTTGCCAGCGCACACCGTTTTGTTCCAGTGCCTGCAATGCGGCGTTGAATGCCCGCTCGCTGGCCAGTTCCCAGCCAGAGGCCAGGTAGCCTGCCTCGGCGCCTTCGACGATGAGCATGCGAAACGGCCGCTCGTCCATCTTCACATACAGTCCGCCACCGGGCGCGGGCACCACCATCATGCCCAGCACGTCTTCGGCATAACGTTGCCACTGACTGAGGTTTTCGATTTGAGCGACGAAGTAGCTCAGCCCCCGGATATCCATCATGCCCTGCTCCTCAATGACTGGACCTTTGTTGGTCTTCATTGTGCTGAGGGCAAGCCTGGTGCTCATCGTCCGTTGAGACTAAGCAGTTGATCTATCGGGAATACTGAAATGCAGGCGGTGGAAACACGCTTGCCCCGCGACAGTGATGCGCCAGGCACATCGCATCGCAGGGCAATCTCGCGCCTTCGGAGGGGTTACATGTACAGGATTACCAGGTCGTTGATGACCGAGGGGCGATCACTGCCGACGACGTGGGTATTCACCTCCAGGGTCAACTGGGTGCCGCGCTTGACCCGCGCCACCTGCTTCACCCTGGCCCGCGCATGAACCCGCGAGCCGGCCGGCACCGGCGCCGGAAAGCGCAGGCGGTCTGAGCCGTAATTGACCATGGTGCTGAAACCGGTGATTTCATAACCCAGCGCCAGCTTGAGCCGCGACTGCAACACCTGTACCAGCGCGCCGTGGGCAATGGTGCCGCCAAACGGGCTGTCCTTGCGTGCACGCTGCGGATCGGTGTGAATCCAGTAGTCATCACCCGACAGCGCGGCAAAGGCATCGATCAGGGCTTGATCGATGACAATCTGGTTGCTCCAGGGGCTGAAGGTCTCACTGACCAGGCTCTGCAGCGCCACCTCATCATCCATGGCGACCAAGCGCACAGATGCTGCTTCACCCTGTTCCGGCATTTGCGCCTGAGGCGTGCCGTTGTAACGCTGTAGCGCAATGCTGTCCTGGTCCGGACCGGTAAAGCGCAGTAAACGCGTACCCTTGGCGTCGACTTCGGCAAACACCGGTTTGAGCCGCATGCCGATGCGGATCTGATCCTCTTCAAGCCCCACCAGGGTGGTGTTGATTCGCACGCCTTCGTCCAACTCGATGACAGCCAGCTTTTGTGGCATCTCATCGGCAAAATCCGGCAACGTGGCAATGCGTGCCACGGTGAAGCTGTACAGGGTGGCGCCACCACTGACTTCGCGCCAGCTCAGGTCATGGGCCAGGCACCGCGGGCAATGCCTGCGCGGGTAGAACACCCAGTGTTCGCAGGCGTTGCACTGCTGCATCAACAGGCGCTGTGCTTTCAGGCCTTCCCAGAACGGCGCGGAAATTTCAGTCGGCACCGGCATTGGCTTATTGTTCGACATGCGGGTCATGCTCCCTGAAGTATCAACGCGGCCTGCTCACTCATCACGCCACCAGTGCCGGACACGTAGACAGCGTCGCAGCGTTCAAGCTGGCGCTCGCCCGCCTCACCGCTGATCTGCGTGACAGCCTCGATCACCTGTGACATGCCCCCGGCAGCGCCGGCCTGGCCAAAACTGAGCTGGCCACCGTGGGTGTTCATGGGGAAATCGCCGCGCCAGGTCAGGTCATGCTCGCGAACAAACTGCATGCCCTCGCCTTTGGCGCAGAAGCCGGCGTCCTCCAGGGTCAGCAACGCGGTAATGGTGTAACAGTCATAGATCTGCACCGCATCGACATCGCCCGGTCTGAGCCTGGCCATCTCGAAGGCACGGCGCGAAGCAGGCCCAATCGGCGTGTGGAGCATGTCCTGGGCATACGAAGGCGACTTGAACGCCAGGTGCTCACCGAAGCCGGTGATGAATGCCGGGCGCTTGCGTGTACGTGCGGCCACTTCTTTGGAGGCAATGATCAATGCCGCACCGCCGGCCACCGGCATGACAATCTCGAGTACGTGCAAAGGATCAGCCACGCGCTTGCTCGCCAGCACCTGCTCGATCGTCAACGGCTGGCCATGGAACATCGCCTGGGGGTTGGCCAAGGCATTGGTGCGTTGATCAACGGCAATCTTGGCCATGGCTATCGGGTCATAACCGTACTGCGCGGCGTAGCGTTGGGCGATCATGGCGTAGCCGGTGTTCTGGCCCATGTGGCCATAAGGCAGATCGAACTCCGCCTCCGGCGCACCAAAGGCGGTGCTGTGACCGCCGTAACGCATGGCGCGGGCCATTGCCCCGGGATCTTCATCGGGGCCCATCGGCGCCAGGCGCGCCGGCATTACACACAGCACCGCCTGGCACAGGCCCAGCTCGATCGCCGCAGCCGCGCGCCAGACCATACCCACTGCGGTACAACCACCAAGGTCGACCACTTCGGCGAAATTAACAGACAAACCCAGGTATTCGGCGGCCATGGCCGGCACGAACACCGAAGCTTCGTGGAAGTGCGGGCCATTGATCACCAGACCGTCCAGGTCTTCGGCACGCAAGCCGGCGTCGCGCAGCGCCTGCGCCGCCAGGTCGGCCACTTGCTCAAGATGGAACATTCGCGGCGCTGTGGCGTACTTCTCGGGTTTGTATTGCGCGGCGCCGACAATCGCCGCATGACCTTTAAGACCCATGTATCCCCCACTCGAAGGCTGTGTGCTTGAGGTTTTTGTCTTGCGACCATGCCACAGGTGCCGTGGCGAGTGATCGTCCATTTTGACTAGAACAGCGGCCAGCGCCAGGGTTGACTCAACCCTGACGCCGTCGCGCCAGTCAGAAGCTGTATTTGACCGAGAATGTCCCGTAGTCGCGGTCTGCCAGCAAGCGCTTGACCGGGTCAGCGTCGCCCAGGTAACCGGTAACCCGCAGGGCGACTTCCAGGTTGCCCAAGTACTTGAAGGTGGCGCCCAGGCTCAACCGGCGGTCACCCTGCAACCCGGAAATGGTCCCGGCCATCGGCGTGGCACCACTGAACACGTTGGAGAAGTTCACCGGCACTTCCAGGTCCCAGCCTTCGAACACGCCCGGGTAGCTGAAGGACGCACCCAGGGTGTAGGCACTGGCGGTCTTGCTGCGCCAGCCAGTCGAGGTCTTGTAGGTGTAGTCGTCGGACGGTTGCACCAGCGGGCGCATGGACGGAATCAGGCTGTTGCCCAGGCCCAGCAGGTTCGGCGCGGCCGAGGCCTCATCAACACTGTCGACACGTACATGCACGATTTCGGCGGTGAGCGAGGTCTGGCTCGCCCAAGGCCGGTCACCCAGGATACGGATCGCCGACAACTGCATTTGCTGGCCCTTGCCACGCGCAGGCGTGGGGCCGAGGCCGGTGTTGACCATGACCGGTGCACCGTCGCGATACGACCACTCGCCACCGATCTGGGTCTCGCCGATTTTGGTCGAGGCACTGATCCCGGTCAGCTTGATGTCTTCAAAGTAGGTAATGCGGTAGCCATCCGGCGTTCCGAAGAACACGCCTGGCCCGGCCGGGACGGCCCGGTAACCCACCAGGGCAGTGGCTGGGTTCTTGTCATGATAATTGACATGAAACAGTGACAGTTCCAGGGCGGGCACGGGTCGAAAGCGTACCTGTGCCCCCCACTGACCGCTGTCACGCGGCTCATCGGTGCCCTGGTAGTTGATACGCGACCCATTGGCGCCGATGAGAAACTCTCGCCCTGGCCCGACCACATCGCTGGTGGACAGGTAGCTGCCCACAGGCGGCAGTTCCGTGCCCATCCATTCGTATTGCACGTAAGCGCCCAAGGTCCACTGCGGGTTCAGGCGATACGACGCCGACACCTGGCCGACCGGCAACAGCACTTCCTTGACCTCGACCCCTGGCTGCGCGGCCTTGACCGCATCGGACGGGTTCTGTACACCACTGACGCCGGGGTAGAACAAGCTTTCACCCCACGACTCGATATGCCGCCCGGCCTTGACGTCGAGCATCGAACCATTGTCAAAGCGCCAGCCGCTGAACACATAAGCATCGAGGAACTTGCTGCGCCCGCCGCTGTAATACTTGGTGTCGCTGGTGAACTCGTCATGGTCGCCAGCCTTGTTGACCGTGCCCGGTGAGTCGTTGTCGTTGGAACGATGGTAAACATCATCGTAGAAGGTACTGGCCCGCAGCACCCCGCCGTAGTTGTCCTTGCGCACGATCATCTCGGCCAGGGCGCCGATCCGGTTGGTCACCAGGCTGCCCTTGTCGAAGTTGCGATCGCCATCATCGGCGTTGGGTGTCAACAGCTTGCTTGACGGGTTCGACAGGCGAACCCCCAGGCCGTAGCTGGTGGTCACCGTCCAGTCGATTGTCGTGCCGTTGTCGAACTCGATCGTTTCACCAGACCATGCGGGTGTGCAAACCAATGCGGTTGCCACCACCAGACCCGATAATTCGAAACCCGATACAGCTGGGCCAGCACCATATTTGTTGTTTTTATTAGTCACACTGCCTCTCCGATTAACGACCTGACGGTCGCGCAAAAGTGCAAGAACACCACTCGTTACCTTCAGCCCGCTCACAGCTGCCCTAGCACCGACTGAACGTTGACACCCTCGGGCGTGCGCCCGTAGCGGAACACGCCGGCTGTTTCTTCACGCACCAGTTGCCCCTGCGCAATCAGGTAATTGACATGCGCCAGGGTCTCGCCAATCGCCATCAATTCATCGAAGCGCCCCTTCACCTTCGGAAACAGCTCGGCCATCAGCTCCACGGCACTGCGCGGCGCGGTGCAGGCGGCCAACAGTTGCTGCAAGTGCCCTTGGTGGTGTGCCCGCAGTTGATCAAGGCGCAGATGCAGGTTGTAGAACGGCCGTTCATGCGCCGGCAGCACCAGCACGCTGTCGGGCACCTCCCGCAAGCGCTCGACCGAGTCCAGCCAGTCGCGCAGCGGGTCGGCATCGGGCTCGGTGACCTGCACGCAGACACTGGAGGTGATGCGCGGCAGCACCTGGTCACCGGAAATCAACAGGCCGTCCTCGGCGCAGTACAGGCAGGCATGTTCCGGCGAATGGCCGCGGCCGATCAGGACCTGCCAACGGCGCCCGCCAATCATCAGTCGGGTGCCTTCACGCAGGCGCCGGAAGCTGGTCGGCACCTCTGGCCGGAAGTGCGCGGAGCCCAGCAGCGGGAACAACGCTGCGGTCTGTTCCTGGTTGAAACCTGCGCGCTGGTAATGCTGGTAGAACGCCCAGCTAGTGCCGGTGTCGCCTGGCGCGCCCAACTGGTGCATCGCCTGATATTCACTGGCGCTCATGAACACCGGGCAGCGGAAGCGCTCGGTCAACCAGCCGAGCACCCCGACATGGTCCGAGTGAAAGTGCGTGCAGATCACCGCCAGCAGCGGTAAACCACCCAACACCGTGACAAACAGCGCTTCCCAGATGTCGCGGGTCTGCGTGTTGTTGAGCCCGGTATCGACCGCCACCCAGCCCTCGCCGTGGCGCAACAGGTACAGGTTGATGTGGTCAAGCCCGAACGGCAGCGGCATGCGCAGCCACAACAGCCCTTCAGCGACCTGTTGAACCTCGCCATTGGCCGGTGGCTGCGGCCAGGGGAAGCGCAGGCCTGCGCGCCATTCGTGCCCCTGGGCATCCAGGCTACTCACTGACGTCACCCGCAAAAGCGGCCAGGCCAATGCGCTCCAGCACGTGGGTGCTGTACGGCACATAGCTGCGGCTGCTTTCGTCACGGATGAACAGCGGGTCGCTGAACGCCGTCGGCGCGTAGCCCTGGCGCTGCAGGTCGACCTTGCGCAATTTGAAGGTGCTGGTCAGGTCGGCCGCCGCCGACACCCGCACGAACACAGGCGCCGCATAGCGTGGCAAACGCGCTTCGGTCAGCGCGTAGAACGCTTCAGGGTCAAAAGGCTGCCCTGGCTGCATCAGCACCGCCGCCATGCCGGCGCGCCCCTCTTGCCCGGGCACCTGCACACCGTAGATGTTGATCAGCTCGAGCCCGGCAAAATCGCCCAGCGCGGCCGCCACCTCCAGAGTAGAAACGTTCTCGCTTTTCCAGCGGAAGGTGTCGCCGATGCGGTCGATGAAGTACAGGTAGCCGTCTTCGTCATAACGCAGCAGGTCGCCCGAACTCCAATAGGCATCCCCATGGCGCAAGACATTGCGGCGGATCTTGCTGTCGGTTGCCTCGGCCGAGGTGTAACCCTCGAAGCGGCCGCCGCCGATCTGCGGATGGTCGATGATCAAGCCCAGGGCTTCACCCACTTCACCCACTTCGCAGAGCTGGTAAAAGCCGTGCTCGTCGCGTGGGTGGCTGTCGGTTTCAACGTCATAGCGCACCAGGCGCAGGTTGCTCTTGTCCCAGAACGGTATGCGCCCGCAGGCGCCCACATAGTTGTCGACGTTGACCACATTGGTATTGGACTCGGTAGAACCCCAGCCCTCGAACACCTGGATCGGCCCGAAACGCTGCACCCAGTTCTGCCAGGTTTCACGCGTCAACCCGGCGCCGAGCATGCAGCGCAGGCCGTGCTCGCGTTCGCCGGCCGCCTCGGGCTGGTTGAGCAGGTAGCGGCAGATCTCGCCGATGTACTGGAACACGCTGATGCGGTGCTCGCGCACGTCCTTCCAGAATTCGCGGACGCTGAACTTGCGCCGCACCACGATCGCCGCACCGGTTTTCAGCGCGGTTGACGTCACTGAAGTGGCCGCAGCGCCGTGGTACAGCGGCAGGCAGCAATAAAACACGTCGCTCGGCGTGGTCTGCAGGGTGACTTCCATGATGTCGCCCGTCGACATCCAGCGCATGTGGCTGTAACGCGCCGCTTTTGGCAAACCTGTGGTGCCCGAAGTAAAAATCAGCAGGCTCGGCGACTCGGCGCGCAGGTCGGCACGCAGGTCACGCGGGAATGGCGTGCACGGGGCATTGGCCAATGCTTCGGCCAAACCGGTGTCAACCTGTGCAGGCATCGCCCCGCCCCACGGTTGCTCGGCATCTTCGACCAGCCAAAGCGGCAGCGGCGGCAGGCCTTCGGTGGCCAGCACATTGCCCAGCACTTCCTCGCCGACCAGCATTGCCTTGGCCTCGATGGCCTCCAGCGCGTGCACCAGCGGCCGGCCACTGACCTGGGTATTGACGAAGCCCACCACCACACCGAGCTTGACCAGGCCAAACCAGCAGCAGAAAAACGCAGGCCGGTTCTCCATGGCCAGTGCGCAGACATCGCCGGGGCGCAGGCCTCGGGCATGGAAAACGTGAGCCAGCTGGTCGGCCCGCGCGTTAACCTGGGCGTAGCTCAAGCGCTGATCGCCATAAATGACGAAAGGCCGCTCGCCGTGGCGTTGCGCCTGTTCTTCGAGGCGATCAGCCAGGGTATAGCGATCCGCAGGTTTGATCCGCGCGGCGGCTTCGGCCCGGCGATCAAGGATGGCCTGGGTTTGTTCGCGTGGCACAACCCCGCGATCAACACTGGACAGCAGGCTTGCGTTGTTATTGAAATTGTTCATCCCTACCTCCGATAAAACCGGCTGTTCATGCAGTCGCCTGGGCGTGGGTCGGATAGTCCGAATAGCCAGGCGAGCCTTTCGTATAAAGTGTCTTGCGGTCGAAGCCGGCCAGCGGCAGGCCGGCGCGCAGGCGCTCGACCAGGTCGGGGTTGCCGATAAAGTGGCGGGCAAACGACACCGCGGCGCCCTGCCCGGCTTCTATTGCCGCAGCGGCCGAAGGCCCGTCGAAACCGTCATTGAGGATCAGCCCGCTGCTGCTATGGCTGCGAGCCATGGCAAAGGCATCCAGTGCGGCCAGCGGCGAGCGCATGATGTGCAGGTACGCCAGGCCAAGCGGCTCGACCTGCGCGCACAAGGCTTGTGCTGTGGCGGCCGGGTCTGCGTCACTGATGTCGTTGTAAGGGTTACCAGGGCACAGGCGGAACCCCACACGCCCCGAGCCGATTGCCGCTGCCATCGCGGCCAGCACCTGGGCTGGAAAACGCACGCGGTTGGCTACCGCGCCACCATACGCATCACTGCGCTGGTTGCTGCCCGACGCCATGAACTGCATCGGCAGGTAACCACTGGTGCAATGCAGCTCGACCCCTTCGAACCCGGCTTCGCGGGCGTTCAGGGCCGCGCGCCGGTATTGCTCGATCACGCGCTCAATGTCCTCCAGGCTCAACGCCAGAGGCTCATCGGTATCGACCAGGCCAACCCCGTCGCAGAACACCTGGGTGCGGGCACGTATCGCCGATGGGGCGACGGTCCGTGCCCCGGCCGGTTTGTTTTGCCAACTGGCGGCGCGGCCCACGTGCATCAACTGCAACACCATGCGCCCGCCGGCATTCCTCACCGCACGGGTGATCTGGCGCCAACCCTCGATCTGCGCGCTGTCGTAGATGGCCGGCGTGCGGCAATAGCCCAGCCCGTCGGCGGACGGTGCAGTGCCTTCGGCAATGATCAGCCCGGCACTGGCGCGCTGGCGGTAGTAGTCGACCATTTCAGCCGTCGGCACCGCCTGTGCGGTGGCGCGGCTGCGGGTCATCGGCGCCATGACAATGCGGTTACTCAGCTCCAGCTCGCCCAGGCGCACGGGCTCAAACAAAATGCTCATCGCGATTCCTCAGCGCACACGAATCTTCGGTGCCGCAGCACCGCGTCGCAGGGTGGCTAGAAAGTGTTCCAGGGGCGCGGCCGGGGCGACATCGGGCAGTTGGTCCTTGTCCGGGCGCTGCGCCCAGAACTCGGCCCACGACGGGAACAGGTCGTGGAAGCTGCCGGCATAGGGTTCACGCCCTGGCCAGCGCATCTTTCGCTCGCCGATCGGCGGCTTGTTGAGGTCGCTGGCGTACCAGTAGCACGGCAGGCGGCGACGGAAGTACCAGCGGCCATCGATGCGCTGGTAGTCATCCCAATAAAGCATTTGCATGGTCACCCACTCGGGGCCGGTCTCATGCTCGTTCTTGGAATACACCACGCCAACGGCATTGTCGGCGTCAAGCAGTTCGATGATGTGCTGGCCCAGGTGATGCGAGGTGCCGCTGAACTGATCGCGCAAAGTGGCATCGACCCACGCTTTCAGATGCGCACGGCCGGTCTTGTCGCGGCCGACGCGGATGTCTTCGGCAAACAGATTGACGTGGGCATCGAGGTCGCGCATGTCCAGCGACAGCGAGTACTTGGCCGCCAATTGACGAATTTCCTCAATCGACTCAAGCCGGTCGATGCGTGCCAACAACGTGTTCGGTTCCATGCTCATCACTCCAGCACCGTGTAGAGTTCCGAGCTGCGCCCGCCATCCACCGGCACACACGCGCCGGTGATATAGGACGCTTCGTCGCTGGCCAGGAACAGAATCGCGTTGGCTACCTCCTGCGCCTGGCCGATACGGCGCAGCGGGATCAGTTTCTCGGTGTTGCCACGGGCCTTGGCGTCGGCCAGCATGCCCGCGGTTGCCGGGGTTTCGATGACGCCCGGGACCACCACGTTGCAGCGAATCCTGTTGGCCGCCCCTTCGCTGGCTGCAGCGCGGCTGAAGTTGATCACTGCGGCCTTGGCTGCCGAGTAGCCGGCCATCCAGGGCGTACCGAACAACCCGCAGATCGAGGCGATGTTGACGATGGCGCCGCCTTGGGCTTTCATCAGCGCCATGGCCGTGCGCGTGCCCCAGAACGTGCCGTCCACGGTGGTGCGGAAGTTGGCGTGCCAGTCACCCGTGCTGGTGCTGTCGATGGCACCCCAGGTGTAGGCCATGGCGTTGTTGACCAGGATGTCCAGGCGGCCATGCTGCTGCGCTGCGGCCTCGATTGCGCTGACGAAGGCGTGCTCGTCGCTGACATCGGCGACCTGCCAATGGGCCATGCCACCCGCTTCGCGAATGGCGCTGGCCACAGCGTCCAATGGCGCCTGATTACGCCCGCAGAGCACCACGGTGGCGCCCTCCTGGGCAAAACGTCGGGCGGTGGCGGCACCAATCCCGGAGCTGGCACCGGTAATGAAGGCGATCTTGCCTTGAAGTCGTGTGCTCATTGCCTGCTCCCGGTTCAAATGAAGGCCATGCCGCCGTTGACGGCGAGGTTCTGACCGGTAATGAAGCTGGCGTCGGAACTGGCCAGAAACACGGCGGCGCGGGCGATCTCATCGACCTCACCCATACGGCCCAGGGGGATTGCCTTGAGCATGCCTTGCAGCCACTCATCGGGGATGTCGGCCATCATCGGGGTGTTGGTCGGGCCGGGCACCAGGGTGTTGACGCGGATGCCGCTGGCGGCCAGCTCCCGCGCCATGCTGCGGGTCAGCCCCATGACGCCGGCTTTGGCTGCGCAGTAATGGCTTGGGCCTTCGCCAGTCATCGCAGCGGTGCTGGAGATATTGATCACCACACCCTGAATGGCGTGCTTTTGCATCAGCCGCACCGCTTCACGGCTGCACAGGAAGGTGCCCGTGAGGTTGACCCCAATGACCCGCTGCCAATGCGCGTCCGGGGTGTCGACAAAGGTGTCGACTGAACCGACACCGGCGTTATTCACCAGGATGTCGAGGGCACCGAACCGGGCTTCCAGCCTGTGCATCGCCGCCGCCACCGAGTCGCTGTCGGCGACGTTGCACGCCAGCGCCAAGGCGTGCTCACCGAGCCCTTCGATCGTCTGCTCGGCAGCCTGCAGGTTGATGTCGGCCGCCACCACCCGTGCGCCGGCCTCTGCAAAGCGCTGGGCAATCGCCCGCCCCATGCCTTGCCCGGCACCCGTGATCAGGGCCACTTTGTTCGCTAACTTCATCGTTGATCTCCCGCAAGCCTTGGCTTCCCCGATCAGCTGCACACGCGCTGGATGATCGAGCACGGGACAAATCATTAACCCTGTACAAAACCGCAACATCGTCCGATAAGACTACGCAGCCGCGCTTGCCCTATGTGCCGTCAGCAAGTGGTCTGAATGGACGATGTGCCCGAGCGTGATCGGCGCCACGCTCCTGCTCACTAGAACAAAACCGGGAGCACCCGTCGTGAACTCTTCCAACCGCGTCACCTGGCGTAGCCACTACGCACTGTTCGTGCTGGCCGTGATTTACATCTTCAACTACATCGACCGGCAGTTGATGGCGATCCTGATCGAGCCGGTCAAGGCTGAGTTCGGCATTTCCGACACGGGCATCGGCCTGCTTTCAGGGGTGACATTTGCGGTGTTCTATACCCTGTTCGGCTTCCCTTTGGGCCGGCTTTCCGACCGTATCGGGCCGAAACCGGTGATTGCCGCCTGCTGCATTGCCTGGAGTGTGATGACCATGGCCTGCGGCCTGGCCACCAGCTTCTGGCTGCTGGTGTTGGCGCGGATCGGCGTAGCCGTTGGTGAAGCGGGCGGCACGGCGCCTTCGGTGGCGATGATTTCGCAGCTTTACCCAGCAAAAAATCGCTCCACTGCGTTGTCCATCCTGATGCTCGGCTCAAGCTTCGGCGCCATATTCGGCCTCGGTTTCGGTGGCTGGATCGCCCAGCATTACGGCTGGCGCTCGGCGTTCCTGATCATTGGCGTACCGGGCATCCTGCTGGGGCTGCTGCTGTGGCTTACGGTCCGTGCGCCGAAAATTGCCAGCGAAGTGCAGACAAAGGTCCAGGTCGCCCAGGAAGGCTGGGCAAAGACCGTGGCCAAGCTGATGGAGACCCCATCGTTCCTTTGGCTGGTGCTGACCGGCGCATCCAGCGCCATCGCCGGCTATGCGATTGGCACCTGGAGCCCGAGTTTCCTGATCCGCTCCCACGGTTTGAACCTGCAGGATGCAGGCTTTCTGGTCGGCGTGGTGGGCGGCAGCGGTGCCACCTTCGGCACCTTGGCCTGCGGCATCATTTCCGACCGCATGGCCCGCCGTGATGCCGGCTGGCAGATCGGCGTACCGCTGCTTGCCACCCTGGTCAGTATCCCGTTCGCGTTGGCGTACTTCCTCTGGCCAACCGGCATTCTGTTCCACCTGGGTAGCACCCCGGTACCGACCGCGTTTCTCTTCTATGCAGGTTTTGCCTTCTTTGGTACCTGGTGGGCGACCCCTTGCCTGGGCGCCGTCACGCATTTGTTCCCGGCAGCGCGCCTGGCCCAGGCAACTTCAATCTTTGTCATGGCCATGACCCTACTGGGTGTCGGCGTCGGCCCGCTGCTGATCGGGGTACTCAGCGATCTGTTTACCCCGGCCCTCGGCACCGAGGCACTGCGCTATGCGCTGGCCGCCTCCATTTCGATGCTGATGCTCTCGACCGTATTCCTGGGCATGGCCCTGCCCCGCTACCGCGCCCAACTGCAGCGATCGGCTGCACCGACTGCCACCCCTGAAAATGCCGTAACTGCCTGATCAATGGAGATTCGAAGATGTCAGAACAAGACCTACCGTTGCCTATCGGCCACTTCGTCACCCTCGACAACGGCCTGCGCCTGCATTACCTCGACGAAGGCAGCGGCCCTGTCGTGGTGTGGTTGCATGGCAGTGGCCCGGGCGCCAGTGGCTACAGCAATTTCAAGGGCAACTACCCAGACTTCGTCGCGGCCGGCTTTCGTAACCTGGTGATCGACCTGCCCGGCTTCGGCCGTTCGGACAAGCCCGACAACGTCCAGTACAACCTGGATTTCTTCGTCAACGCCGTGTCCGGCTTGCTCAAGGCCCTTGAAGTGCATCGTTGTACCCTGCTCGGCAATTCCCTGGGTGGTGCCATCGCCATTGGCCTGGGGCTGGCCGAACCGCAAATGCTCGACAAGCTGATCCTGATGGCCCCGGGCGGTGTCGAAGAGCGCGAAACCTACTTCAAGAAGATCGGTATTCAGCGCATGGTCGAGCTGTTCAATGCCGGCCCGCTCGACATCGACAAAATGCGCCAGATCATGAGCCTGCAGCTGTTCGATGCCTCGCAACTGCCCGACAGCCTGCTGGCCGAACGCGTTGCCGTGGCCAAATACCAGCCGCACTGCCTGTTCTCGACCATGATGGTGCCGAACATGACCGAGCGCCTCGAGGAGCTGTGCGTACCGATTCTGGGGTTCTGGGGCACCAACGACAACTTCAACCCGGTCGGTGGCGCGATGAAAGTGCTCGACAACGCCCCTGACGCCCGCTTTATTCTGCTCAATCGCTGTGGACATTGGGTTCAGGTGGAGCACCGTGAGTTGTTCAACCGTTCCTGCCTCGAGTTCCTGCGCCAAGCCTAGTCGTCGTACGCAACGTACCTTGCGACAGCAGCAACCTGGCCGCTGTCGTATCGACTGGCTTCCACCAAGGGCTGACATAACAATGACAAAACTCTCCCACTTGCTTGCGCCTGGCCGCATCGGCCCCCTTCAACTGCGTAATCGCATCATCATGGCGCCCATGGGCTCCAACTTCGCCGAAGCCGACGGGCACTGTGGCGAACGTATCCAGGCCTACTACGAAGCACGTGCCGAAGGCGGTGCCGGGCTGTTGATCATGGGCGTGTGCGCCGTCGCCTTCCCCGCCGGTACCGCCGAGCCTTACCAGGTCGGTGTCTCTTCTGATGAATTCATCCCGGGCCTTGCCCAACTGGCTGGACGCGTGCACAGGCACGGCGCAAAGATCGCCATGCAGCTGCAGCACGCCGGCAAGAACGCCATACGGGACATGGCTGCGGGCCGGCCGCTGTGGGTGCCGTCGTTGCCCCCGGCCAGTACCTCCGACATGATGCAGGCCTTGACCCCGGAAGAACTCGCCTCCTTTGTCAGCGCCGTACGCGGTCGCAAAGGCGGCATCGAGATGCGGGTGATGGACCACTACGACATCGCACAGATGGTCGAATGGTTCGCAGCCGCTGCCGAGCGTGCACAGCGCGCCGGGTTCGACGGTGTGGAAATCCATGCCGCGCACAACTACATCATCGCCGGCTTTCTATCGCCGTATTACAACCGGCGTGAAGATGCATACGGTGGCGCAGTGGAAAACCGTGCGCGCTTGCTGCTTGAGGTCCTGGCGGCCATACGCGCGCGGGTTGGCACCGGCTTTGGCGTCTGGCTGCGGCTGGATGCCGAAGAACTGCTCACCCCCGGGGGCATCACCCTCGACGACGCCAAGGCGGTTGCTCGCCTGGCTGAGGGCGCTGGCGCCGATGCAGTCAGTGTCTCGGCCTACGCCATGACCAGTAGCGGCGTGGCCTTTACCGAAGCGCCGCTGGTGCAAAAGCCCGGGGCTTTTCTCGAATGGACAGCGGCCCTCAAGCAATGCGTGAGCATTCCGGTGATTGCAGTCGGGCGTATCGAACCAGAAACCGGCGACGCCGCGATTGCCGCCGGCCAGTGTGATTTCATCGCCATGGGCCGCAAGTTGCTGGCCGACCCACAATTGCCCAACAAACTGCAGGCCGGTGAGCTGCAGGCCATTCGACCGTGCATTTACTGCTATGTGTGCGTGAGCCAGATCTTTATCAACGAGCGGGTCAAATGCGCGGTCAACCCGCAAACCGGGCATGAAAGCGAGCGCATCATCACGCCGGTTGCAGCCCCGCAACATGTTGCGGTGATCGGCGGTGGCCCGGCAGGCCTGGAAGCCGCTCGCGTGGCGGCATTGCGTGGCCATCGCGTGACGCTGCTGGAGCGCAGTGACCGCCTGGGCGGCACCCTGTTCTTTGCTGCCCTCGCCTACCCCGAAAACGGACGCCTGCTCGACAACCTGCTGTACCAGGTGCGGCAACTGCCCATCGATGTACGCATGGGCAGTACGGTGGATGCAGCCTTGCTGCGCGACCTGGGCGTCGATCAAGTGATTGTGGCCACCGGCGCACAGCGCGCCGCACCGGGCATCCCAGGCGCCGAGCAGGATCATGTCTGGAGTGGTGATGAACTGCGCCGGCTGATGACCGGCGACCGTGCCGAAGAGATCGCCCGGCGCAAGCTGTCGCTGACGCAACGCACCCTGATGAAGGCCGGCAACCTGATCGGCGTCACCGACAGCACCGATGCCATGCAAAAGCTGTCACGCGTGTGGATGCCCTTGGGCAAACGCGTGATCATTGTCGGCGGTGGGCTGGTGGGGCTGGAACTGGCGGAGTTCCTGATGGCGCGTGGGCGTCAGGTGTGTGTGCTGGAAAGCAGCGGCCACCTGGGCCGGGAACTGGCGATTGTGCGGCGTTGGCGGGTGCTGCATGGTATCCGGGTGCACGGTGGGCAGCTGCTGACCGGGGTGAGCGTTACCGCCATCGACGGTAACCGCGTGCGCTATCAGACAGCCGAAGGTGAAGCTGCCGAGGTGCGCGGGGACTCCGTGGTGCTGGCCAGTGGTGCGACGCCTGATACCCGCCTGAGCGATGCACTGGGCAGTGCCGGGTTGAAGGTGGTGAGCATTGGTGACTGTCAGAGCCTGGGTTATATCGAAGGCGCCATCGCCGCCGGCAATCGCGCTGGGCGAGAAGCCTGAAGCCAAAAAAACCCCAGGTTCTACCTGGGGTTTTTTTGGCTTTGTCGTTACCGCCCCATCGCCCTAGCCGCATCAGCGGTGTACATGTCCGGGGTGAATTTGGCTTCGTTGAGAATCGGCCCTTTCTTCGATTCGTTGGTCATGGCGTAGCCGGTGTACTGGCCCGAGTTAAGGTCCATGAAGAACTGCGAACCGGCCTGCCAGGCGCTCATGTCCGGGTGGTAGTAGTAATTGATCATCGCGTGCTTCCACAAGGCACCACGGCTGTCATAGTTGTCCGCAACCACTGCGTTCCAGGTGTCTTCGTCAATAAACAGCACACGCTTGCCGTACACATGGCGGTAGCCTTCTTTCAACTTGGCCTCAAGCACCCACACACGGCGCAGCTCGTAGCGCATGTAGTCGGGGTTGGGGTGGTTGGGGGTAAGCATGTCGGCGTACTTGATGTCACCGGTATTGGGTTTGAAGGCGTTGGCCGGCACGTAGACTTCGCGCTTGCCGATCAGCGTCCAGTTGAAGCGCTCGGGCGAACCGTTGTAAAGACGGTCTTCGTCAACCGTCATCGTGCCGTTGGTGCCGATCATTGGTTGATCGTACCCGTAGCCAGGCAGTTGCCGCACACGCCGGGTGGACGGGCTGTAGCTCCAGGCCTGGCGGGGGTTGGCGAGGAAGTTATAGGGCTCTTGCGAAATACTCACCACACCGTTGTCGCGCACCGGCTTCAAGGTGGTGTTCCAGCTCATGGCCTGTATCTGGCCTTCGGTTTTTGGCTCGACGGTCGGTGAGTTCGCTTGCGAGAGGTTGCGCGCATAGGCGCGGCCCCAGCCGATGCTGCCGTTTGGCAACACCGAAGCCAGGTCGCTGACCTTTTCTTCGGTGTAGGCCCGTGCCGGCAACTGGTGGTTCCACAGCAGCTCCATGCCGTTTTTCGGAATCGGGAACGGGACTTGGCCAATCCCCTCGATGCCCATGCCGTCGTCGACCAGCTTGGCGCTCAAGGCGTTCTTCATCGCCCGCTCGCAGACGTAGTCCGGGTAACGGAAGTCCCGATGGCCCGGGTAGATATTCATTTTGTAGGTGGTGGGATAGCGCTTGAGCAGGGCCTTCTGGCCTTCGGTCAAATGGCTCTCGTACTGGCCCATGTTCTGCGCGGTGATCACCAGGATGGGCTTTTCGTTGGCGTAAGGGTCGACCGGTTGATCGCCAGAGAACTTCACATGGTTCCAGCCCGGCACTTCGCCAAGGTACTTGCCGGTGTAGGGCGGAATGGTGCCCTCGGCATTACCGGCTTTCTCGGCACCGACACAGGTCAGTTCCTTGCCGAGTTTGGCAGCCTCTTCAGGCGACACTTGCGCAAGTGCGTTGCCTTGCAGGCCGACATTGGCGGCCACTGCAGCTACGAACATCACGCCTTTTGTTGTTATTTTCATCGGTTGACTCCTTCGCAGACCAGGACTACTGGGGTACCTCCATTGTTCCTGATCTGCGGGGGAGTACATCGTCCGGAAAGACTAATCAGTCAGGCGCCGACCAATGATTCCTTCAGTTGCGCCTTGATCAGCTTGCCCGACGCATTACGCGGCAGCGGATCGCGGCGCAGGTGTACCTCGGCTGGCACCTTGTAGGCTGCCAGGCGCTGGCCGATAAAGGCACACACTTGCTCCGGGGTAGGCGCTGGCTGCAGTTCGCTGCGCAATACCAGGGCCAGGCGCTCGCCCAGTTC
The DNA here is from genome assembly GCF_037993085.1 of Pseudomonas sp. YNh. Taxonomy (NCBI): domain Bacteria; kingdom Pseudomonadati; phylum Pseudomonadota; class Gammaproteobacteria; order Pseudomonadales; family Pseudomonadaceae; genus Pseudomonas; species Pseudomonas sp. YNh. The sequence continues at coordinate 61,199 of NZ_JBBMRJ010000024.1, forward strand.
CTCATCGTCCAGGGCAAAGGCGGCCGCCTCGGTCACGCCAGGCATTTCGCAGATACACGACTCCACTTCACTGGCGGATATCTTCTCGCCCGCCCGGTTGATCAGGTCCTTGGCACGGTCAGTGATGTACAGAAAGCCCTCGTCGTCCAGATGGCCGATATCACCGGTGTCCAGCCAACCGTCGCGCAAGGTCTCGGCACTGGCTTCAGGCAGCCGCCAGTAAGCGTTCATCAGGGTCGGCGAACGTAGCCAGATCAAACCGCTGCGCCCCGCCGGTAGCGGTGAAGACGGGTCCGGCCCAATGCATACATCCACGATCGGCAGCGGCCAGCCCACCGAGTCGGGTTTGTAGACGAACTGATCGCCGCCCACTGCGGCACCGATGCCGTTGCTTTCGGTCAAGCCATAGCCACTGCCACCAATTGCATGGGGCTTGCGCTTGCTGATATGCGCCAGCAGCCGACTGGAGGCCACCGCCCCGCCCAGGCCGAGGCCGTACAGGCTGTCGCTGTCGGTGCTGGCAAACCGCGGCGAGCCAAGCAATTGCTGCATCATTACCGGTGCGCCATTGAACTGGGTGCAGCGCTCGTCGCGAATCAGGTCGAACGCTTTGTCCACGTCCCATTTGTACATCAGCAACAAGCGCCTGCCGCTGCGCAGCCCCAGCAAAAACTGCGCGTGCAGGCCACTGACATGGAACAGCGGCACCGCCATCAGGTTGGTCGGTGCCAAGCCACTGGCGATCACCGCCTGGATCCGCTCGGGCGAACTCACGGCGCAGAACGCCGACTGGAACTCCAGTGCTGCCAGCGCCTGGCAAATGGCCCGATGGCTGGACAGCACGCCCTTGGCCCGGCTTGTGGTGCCAGAGGTATAGAGGATAAGCGCCGGGTCAGCCGGATTGATCTCGATGGCCGGCAGCGCCAGCAGCGGCCCCTGGATCAGCTCTTCGAAACGCTGGCAGTTGGCCGCTAATGCTTGCCCCGCCGGCACGCCAACCACAATGCTGACCAGCCGCTGTGCGAGCAGGTCGCTGGTCAGCAGTTGCAGGCGTTGTTCGTCACAGACCAGCACCTGCGCACCGCTGTCTTGCAGGCCATGGAACAATTCGTCACGCAGGCCCCAGCTGTTCAACGGCACGCACACCGCGCCACAACGCTGCACCGCCACGAAGGCCACCAGCCAGGCCGGCTGATTGCGCATGGCAATGGCCACTCGATCACCCTGCTTTACCCCAAAGCGCTGCGCCAGTTGCGCAGCCAGGCAGTCGACCTGATCGAAAAAGCCGGCGAACGTCAGACGTTGCTGCTCCCACACCAGGAACTCACGCTCACCGTGTGCACGGCCTGCATCGATGGCTTCGAGCAAGTTTGCAGGTGCATGGCGAAAATACCGCAGGCCGTCGTTGGGCGAAGACACCACCTCGAACGGCGAACCAGGGCCAATCAATTGCTGCCAGGCGTTGCGCCACTGTTCCAGCTTCATGTTCTCAGTTCTCCAAAGACGCAAAAGCGGCGTAACGCGCGCACTGGAAATCACTGTCACCCAGGCACGCCTGGGCCACGCGAACCCGCTTGAGGTAAAGGCCAACGTCCAGTTCATCGGTGACACCGATGCCACCGTGCATCTGCACCGCCTCATTACTGACCTGGGCGGCCACCTCGCCGGCCTTCCATTTGCCCAGGCTCACCAGTCGCCCGCGCTCGGCCGCGCTCAATGCGCTGTCATCTAGCGCGGCCAATGCTGCCATTACCGCGCTGCGGGCCAGCTGCAACTCCACATGCAAGCGCGCGGCCCGATGCTGCAGGGCCTGGAACGACCCGATGGGCACATCGAACTGCACGCGGGTCTTGAGGTACTCCAGGGTCATGGCGAACAGTTGCTCGGCAGCGCCGAGCAACTCAGCGGCCAGGCAAGCACGTCCCCGGTCCAGCGCCTCGTCCAGCACCGACCAAGCCCCACCGACCGTACCGAGCAAAGCTTCGCTGGCCACTTGCACGGCATTCAGACGCAGCCGCGCGCAATTGCGCGAGTCGATCAGCGTCAATGCGCTGACCTGCAAGCCCGGTGTGTTCGCCGGGATCAGGAATACACTGATGCCCTGCTTCTCACCCGCGCGGCCACTGGTGCGCGCCGCTACCAGGTAGGCATCGGCGCCCAGGCCATCGATGACGAAGAATTTCTCGCCATCCAGACGATAACCACCAGCCTCGGCCGTCGCCGTCAGTGCCGTATGCTCAGGGGCATGGCGCGGCTTTTCATCCAGTGCCAGGGCCACGCGCCGCTCGCCACTGATCACCGCCGTCAGCCACTGGTCCTGTTGCGCCGCGCCGCCAGCCAGATGGATCAGCGAGCCACCGAGTACCACACTGGACAACAAGGGTGAAGCCGAGAGGTTTCTGCCCATGGCCTCGAAAATCGGCCCCAGGCCCATGCAGCCGAATTCAAGCCCGCCCAACGCCTCGGGAAATGGAATGCCACTCCAGCCCAGGCCCACGGCTTCTTGCCACAGCTGCGGGTCATACCCTGGCACGCTTGCCTCATCGCGCAGACGCCGCTGTGCCGCCACCGGGCTGCGCGCCGCGAGGAATTCGCGGGCGCTGTCGGCCAACAGGCGTTGCTCTTCGCTATACACCAGACTCATGTTCAAACTCCCCTCAAGCACTGGGCAGGTTCAAGACCCGCTTGGCGATGACATTCAACTGCACCTCCGACGAACCGCCGGAAATGGTCAGGGCATAGCTGTTGAGCCAGCCTCGGGTAATCGCCAGTTCCTGGCCACTGAACGGCTCGCCTTCAACGCCCAGCGCGCGGTAGCCAAGGGCATCGAGGAGAATCTCGAACTTGTCGCGTTCCTGCTCGGTATGCACCAGTTTCATGATGGCCATGATCGCGCTGATATCCAGGCCAGCCCGGGCCTCCTCGCCCATGCGCTGCACGGTGAGGTTGTAGGCATGTTCATTCATCGCGCAGCCCTGGGCCCGAGCACGCAGGGCCTGGTCGGCAGGCGCCTGGCTGTCGGGCAGGTAGCGTTCGATCAACGGCAACAGGTGAAAGTGCGTGGGCAGGCTGAACTCGCCGAACTTGGACATGGCCTTGCGCTCGTGCTGCAGCAGGCTCTTGCCCAGGTTCCAGCCTCCGTTGAGCGGCCCGATCAACTGGCTTTGCGGAACACGCACGTTATCGAAGAACACTTGGCAAAAAGCCGATTTGCCGCTGATCAGGTCAATCGGTGAAACACTCACCCCAGGGCTTTTCATGTCGAGCACGATCAGGCTGATCCCCTGATGCTTGGGCGCCTTCGGATCAGTGCGCACCAGGGCGTACATCCAGTCGGACTTGTCGCCATAGGAGGTCCAGATCTTGGTGCCGTTGATCACGAAGTCATCGCCATCGGCCACCGCCGAGGTTTTCAGGCTGGCAAGGTCGGAACCGGCATTGGGCTCGGAGAAGCCCTGGCACCAGCGCACTTCGCCGCGACACATCGGTGGCAGCAGCGCCTGCTTCTGCGCTTCGCTACCGAACTCCAGCAGCACCGGGCCGAGCATCCAGATGCCCAGGTTGATCTGCGCCGGCCGACACTTTAGCCGGCGCAGCTCGCTTTCCAGCACCGCGTTGTACTCGGCGCTCAACCCGCCACCGCCGTATTCGCTGGGCCATTGCGGGCAGAACCAGCCTTTGTCACGCATACGCTCGAACCAGAGCCGGGCGTCTTCGCTGGGAAAGTCTACTTGACGGCCACCCCAGACGATTTCGCCGTCGGGGGTGGCCGTGCGCAGCGATGGCGGGCAATTGGCCTCCAGCCATTGGCGCGTCGCTTGCCTGAACTGCTCGATTGCGCTCATTCGTTCACCTGAAAGGGACGTTATTGTTATTCGCTTGAAGGGTACAACGGTGACTCAGCGTTGCGTGCGCGGCATGCCCAGGCCGAACTGGGCAATCAACTCGCGCTGGATTTCATTGGTACCACCGCCGAAGGTCAGGTTAACCGAGGCGCGCACTTCATACTCCAGCTCGCCGAGCAGATAAGCCGCCGCAGAGCCCGCCCGCGTCAAGCCGCTGGCACCGACGATGGCCGACAGCTTGCGCAGGATCTCGATCGCCGATTCCGAGCCGTAGACCTTGGTGGTCGAGGCCAGCGCGACATCGACGCGGTCCCGCTCAAGGTCGGCGGCAATACGGAAGTTGATCAGGCGCATGGCTTCGAGCCGGGCATAACACTCGGCCAGATCGCGGCGCACCCAGGCGTGGTCGGTAGCACGCTGGCCTTGCTCATCGGCACAACGTGCCCACAGGTACACCCGGCTGAACAGGCTGACGACCTTGTCCGACCAGGCACCCAGGCCCAGGCGCTCGTGGTTGAGCTGTGCGGTGATGAGTTTCCAGCCACCGTGCAGTTCGCCCACCAGCATATCCCTCGGCACCCGCACGTTATCGTAATACGTGGCGGCCGTGGGGTTGCCGGAGGTTGGAATCAGCGTACTGGAGAAGCCTTCGGCCTGGGTATCGAGAATCAGGATCGAGATGCCCTTGTGCCGTGCCTGCTCAGGATCAGTACGTGCCGCCAGCCAGATGTAGTCCGCCGAGTCGGCGCCCGAGGTCCACAGTTTGCTGCCGTTGACCAAAAAGCCGTCGGCGTCTTCGCGCGCGGTGGTTTTCAGCACGGCCAGGTCGCTGCCGGCACTGGCTTCGGAATAGCCGATGGCAAAGTTGATCTCGCCGGCGGCGATACCGGGCAGGAATTTTTCTTTTTGCAGCGCCGAGCCGTGGGCCATGAGGGCCGGGCCAACGGTGCTGATGGTCACGAACGGCAGCGGTGCGCCAGCGATGTTGGCTTCTTCGAAGAAGATCAATTGCTCAGTGGCCGCGTAACCCTGGCCGCCATAGGCCTTCGGCCAGCCAACCGCCAGCCAGCCGTCACGGCCGATCTGGGCGATGGTGCGGCGAAACAGCTCGCCGCCTTCGGTGCCGCGCATCTGCTGGCGAAGCTCGGGGGTCATCAGGTTCTGGAAATAGTCCCGGACCTTCAGCCTCAGGGCATGCTGTTCGGGGGTGAGATCGACGAACATGGGACGCTCCTTATACCGCGCCGAGAATCAGGCCGCTGGTGGGCACGCCGGTTCCGGCGGTCACCAACACGTTTTCGACACTGTCCACCTGGTTGGCCGCCGTACCCCGAACCTGCCGCACGGCTTCGGCGATGCCGTTCATGCCGTGGATGTAGGCTTCGCCCAACTGCCCGCCGTGGGTATTGATTGGCAGTTTGCCGCCACGGGCGTGGTGCCCGGCACGGATGAATTCCTTGGCCTCACCGCGCCTTGCAAAGCCGAATTCTTCCAGTTGCGGCAGTACGAATGGCGTGAAGTGGTCGTAGATCACGGCAGTCTGCAACGCCTCCGGGCCCAGGCCCGACTGGCTGTAAAGCTCTTTGGCGACCACACCCATTTCCGGCAGCCCGGTAATGTCGTCGCGGTAGTAGGAGGTCATCACTTGTTGCCCGGCGCTGATGCCCTGGGAGCCGGCCTTGATGATCACAGGCTTTTGCTTGAGGTCTCTGGCCCGCTCGGCCGAGGTGATCACCATGGCCACCGCGCCATCGGACTCCTGGCAACAGTCCAGCAGGTGCAACGGCTCGCAGATCCAGCGCGAGGCCTGGTGTTCTTCAAGGGTGATGGGCTTGCCGTAGAAAAATGCCTGGGGGTTGGTGGCGGCAAAATCGCGCACTGCCACCGCCACCCGGCCAAAGTCCTCGGAGGTAGCACCGTAGGTGTGCATGTAGCGCTGGGCAAACATGCCGACCCAGGCCGCCGGGGTGTGAAAGCCGTGCGGCATGTACCAGCCGTAGTTCACGTTCTCGAAGGTCGGCGTCGAGGCAAAGCCATAGCTGCCGGTACCGAAGCGGTACCAGGAGCGTTCGTTCATCGCCCGATAGACCACCACCACCTTGGCCACCCCGGTGGCCACCGCCATCGCCGCATGCATCACCGGCCCGCAGGCGGCGCCGCCACCGTGGGGCACCTGGGAGAAGAACTTGACGTCTTTGCAGCCCAGCAGGCGGGCAATTTCGTACTCCGGTACCTTATCGACCGAATAGGAACTGAAACCCTCCACTTCGCCAGGGTCAATTCCGGCGTCCTCGAGCGCTGCCAGGGTCGCTTCCATGGCCAGGCGCAGTTCGGTGCGCCCGGAATTCTTGGAAAACTCGGTCGCGCCCAGCCCTGCAATGGCGGCGCGCCCGGAAATCGACGAATTCGTCATCTGTGTTGTCTCCCGCGGATCAAGGCAGAACCAGCGCGACCGTGCCGGTCACGTGATTGCCCATGGAGTTTTTGCCCTTGAGGGTCACTTCCAGGCTGCGCGTAGCGGCATCCTGATGGGTCACTTCACCGCTGAAGGTCATGCTGTCGCCGGGGTAATTTGGCGCGCCCAGTTTTATTTTCAGCGTACGGAACTGCACCTGCGGGCCGCTCCACTGCTCGATGAAGCGTTGCACCAGGCCGTTGGTGGTCAGGATGTTCATGAAGATATGAGGCGAACCCAGCTCGCGCGCCGCGTCCAGGTCATGGTGACCGGGAAAGTAGTCGCGGGTGGCTATCGCCCCACCGGCAATCAGGCCAACCGTGATCGGGATCGTCAGCTCGGGCAGTTGCTCCCCAGGGCGCACGTCTTCAAAGCGCTTGGTGTTCATCGAGGTCATATTTCCATCCCAAGGTAGTGTTATCGCTCAACCAGTCGCCCAGACGCTCCAGGATCATCGACGACCCTCCCAATGCGCAGCTCAGGGCGCGGCTCCAGTAGAGAAAGCGATGGATCGGGTACGTCAGGTCGACGCCGATGCCACCATGCACATGCTGTGCGGTGTGGCCAATGCGGTGCCCGGCCTCGCACGCCAGGTACGCGGTGGCCAAGGCTTGCGAAGGGGCCGGCAGACCGGCGTCGAGGCGGTAGCACAATTGCCACAGGGCACTGCGCAACACCTCCAGGTGCACATGGGTGTCAGCCATGCTCATTTGCACGGCCTGGAAACTGCCGATGCAGCGGCCGAACTGTTGACGCTCACTGACGTAGGCCACGGTGCGGTGCACCTGCTCGGCGCTGACGCCCAGCTGCAAGGCCGCCAGGGAGGCAATTGCGCGCGGTGCCAGCCAATCCAGGGCGGCGGCGGGCAGCACTTGCTGATTGCTCAGGGTGACGCCGCGCAAGTCCAGGTCGGCAATGGCTTCGCCGTGGGTCATGACCCCCGCTACGCGGCTGATGCCCGACTGGCTCAGGTCCACCAGGACCAGCCGTGGCTGCCCCATCACCCGGGCCAGTACCAGCGCTGCCACCGACTGCTCGGCCAAGGCGAGTGCCGCAACCCGGCCATCGAGGCGCCACCCGCCCTCTTCGGCGCTGGCCTCGAGCTCGATGCCGCGCACCGTGTTCAGGCCATCGAGGCTCAGGGTCAGCAAGCCTGAGCCCGCCACAGCCTGTTCCACCCATGGTGCCAGGGCCTTGTCGCCGAACTCGGCGAGGGTGGTCGCGGCCAATTGGTGACGCCACAACGGCACTTGCGCCAGGGCACCGCCCTGGGCATCGAGGATCTGCACCAGCTCGGTCATGCCCAGCCCGCTGCCACCAGCAGCTTCGGGGATAGCCAGGGCATGCAGGCCGGTTTGTACGCAGCTGTGCCACAGGTCTTGCATATAGGCTTGCCCGCAGAGGTCCCAGTCACGCAGGCGCTCGTCGGTGCAGTAGTCGCTCATCAGGCTGCCCGCCATTTCGGCAATGGCACGCTGCTCTTCGCTGAGTTCAAAATCCATGGTGCCCCCCTACTGTGCCGATGGACGGAACATCGGCAGCGCCAGGTCGTCGTCGAAGGTCTGAAACTCGACCTCCACACGCTGGCCAATGCTGATGTCTTCACGTTTGACGCCAACCAGGCCGGCGATCAGGCGTACTCCCTCATCCAGTTCGATCAGACCGATCGGGTTGGGATGATCGAACGGTGCCACCTGCGGGTAGTGCATCACTACGAAGGAGTACAGCCGGCCCTTGCCGCTGGCCTGCTGGGTATCCCAGTCGAAGCAATGGCACTCGATGCACACCGGTGCCGGCGGATGGCGCAATGTGCGGCACTGCGTACAGCGCTGGATCAACAGCTTGCCTTCCTTGCAGCCGTCCCAGAAAAACCGCGTGTCGTCGCTGACGCCGGGCGCCGGACGCTTCGCCTGCGCCGGCTCGGCCACGGCCTGGGGCTGCGCCTGGACCTTGTGCGCGTTGGCCGGGCGGAACTTGAACACCCGGAACAACAGCTCGCCGACTTTTTCGTCGCCCGTGGCCTGCTGCGAGAAGTAGCTCATGACCAGGGTGACAAAAAAGCCAGTGCCAAGGCCGGTGGTCTTTTCCTCGCCGACCGAGTCCAGGCGCGTGGTGTAGTAGAGCTTTTCGCCCAGGCGCAGGTTGCGCTCGAAGGTCAGCTCAGAGTTCACCGCTACCACCGACGGGTAGCCATAGCTTTCGATCACACCGAGCACTTCATAGGGGTTTTCGGTGGTCGAGCCTGGTGCGTAGTTATTGATGTGAAAGCCTTCCATGCACCAGATCTGCAGCATGGGTGGCGGCGCAATGATGCCGTCATTGCTGCTGTTGGCAGCTGCCACAGGGTCGGTGTAGAGCGGGTTTTCAAGGCCGATGACTTCGCACCACTGGCGAATCATTGGCGCGTTGACCTCGTCCCAGGCGTTTACACGGCCGTATTGGCGCCCAACCAGGGCGCGCACTTTGGATAGCAATTCTGGATCAGCCAAGTTCGTCTCCTGCGTGTTCAAAGCGGCGCCCGCAACGCAACGCCGACGTGGGTCGATCAGTGCGGGGTAGCCTGCGCCGCACCGAGATAAGCCGGGCGTTCACCACCGCCATGCAGCAACAGGTTGCAACCGCTGGCGTAAGTGGCCAGCGGTGAAGCGATATAGAGGCAGGCGTTGCCGATGTCCTCGGGCACCGCCATGCGCCCGGCCGGGATGCCGGCGCTGACCGCAGCGATACCTAGCTCGTCGCCATAGTGCAGATGGGCAAGCTCGGTGCGCACCAGGCCTGGGCTTATCGCCACCACCCGCACCTTTGGCGCCCACTCCGCTGCCAGCGACTGCACCAGGGCCAACACGCCGGCCTTGGCCGCGCCGTACGCTGCCGTGCCTGGCGAGGCACGCAGGCCGCTGATGCTGCCAATAAACACGATGCAACCGCCGTCGGCCTGGGCCTGCATCAGCAGGTTGGCTTGCTGGGCGACATTGAGCGGCGCAATCAGGTTGAGGCGGATAATCCCCTCATGAAAACGCGGCGAGGCGCTAGCGGCGTCGGCCGAGGGGCTGCCACCGGCGTTGTTGACCAGCACATCGAGGCGGCCGTAGTTGCTGCGGATGCTGTCAAACAGGCCTTGCAAGGAGGCCTGGTCGCGCACATCGGCGGCAATGAAGTCCGCCTGGCCCTGAGCAACGCTCGGCAATTGCTCGGGCAGGTTGCGCCCACACACGATCACCTTGGCCCCGGCAGCCAGAAAGCTGCGGGCAATGCCAGCGCCAATGCCTTTGGTTCCGCCGGTGACCAGTACCACCTTGCCGTTGTAATCCAGCCCCGAGTGACCACTCATGGCACGCTCCTCATGCTTGTGTTGAGGGCCACTCTAGGGGCAAAACTGCTCGGCCACGTCGTCTGAACGGACGATGAAGCGTGGCGTGGCGCTGGCAACAATCCGCGCAATGGCGCCCGCTCTGCGGTGCCTACTGCCAGAGGTTGATCATGTCCGATTCACTTACCGCGCCGGTGCTGCTGGAGTACCCGGCCCCAGGGGTTGCCCTGGTGCGGCTCAACCGCCCGCACGCCACCAATGCCCTGAGCCTGGAGCTGCAGGCACTGCTGTCGCACTACTTCATTGAGCTGGGGAGCAATGCTGATGTGCGCTGCATTCTGCTGACCGGTGGCGACAAGGTGTTCGCCGCCGGGGGCGATATCAACAGCCTGGCCGGGGTGGGCCCGATTGATATCTATCAGCGCCACACCGAGCGGGTCTGGGCGCCGATCCAGCACTGCCCCAAACCTGTGATCGCGGCGGTATGCGGTTATGCCTATGGCGGTGGCTGCGAGCTGGCGATGCTCGCCGATATCATTGTTGCCGGGCAGAGTGCACGCTTCTGCCAGCCGGAGATCAAGATCGGGATCATGCCCGGGATTGGCGGCACCCAGCGTTTGGTAAGGGCGGTCGGCAAGGCCAAGGCGATGCGAATGGCGCTGACCGGTCAGCCGATCACGGCTGAGGAGGCCTGGATTTCAGGGCTGGTCAGTGAGGTGGTGGCCGATGATCAGGTGCTCGCTCACGGCTTGAAGTTGGCGCAGGTGGTTGCGGCAATGCCGCCGTTGGCTGCCGAGCAGATCAAGGAAGTGATTCTTGCGGGGATGGATGCGCCCCTGGAAGCGGGTTTGGCCCTGGAGCGCAAGGCCAATGCGTTGTTGTTTGCCTCACGTGACCAGAAGGAAGGCATGCAGGCGTTCATTGATAAGCGGCCTGCCCGCTTTGAAGGCCATTGATAGAGGTGCCGGCCCAGCGCCAATGAACGCTCCAGGGGCCCTACGCTGAACTTCGGGCCCCCTCGCTGCTGCGGTGCTACACGATATCACTGCAGTTCAATGAGGGCCTCATCACGAGGCCCGCCCGCCCTCAGCCTGCAGAACCGCCTGACGCAGCTCTGGTTTGACCACCTTGTTCGAGGCATTCACCGGCAATGATTCAAAGAAGTGAACCTGTCGCGGCACTTTGTAGTTGGCCATCCGCTCTCTGGCCCAGGCGATCAGAGACGGCTCATCCAGCTGCTGGCCTGCACGCAATACCACGCAGGCACACCCCACCTCCCCCATGCGCTCATCCGCAACCCCGATCACCGCTACCTGCGCGATGGCCGGATGCTCGATCAAACCAGCCTCTATCTCTGCCGGATAGCAATTGAAGCCACCGACAATGAACATATCCTTGAGGCGGTCGGTAATCTGCAGGTTGCCATGCACATCCAGATTGCCAATATCGCCCGTGTGTAGCCAACCCTCGGCATCAATGGCCTGCGCCGTCGCTTGCGGGTCATTGAAATAACCCCGCATCACATGAAAACCGCGCAGGCAGATTTCCCCCGACACGCCCGTGGCGACCGGTTGGTTATCTGCCGAACGAATGCACACCTCGGTGCCATCGATGGCCCGGCCACTGGTGCCGGCAACAATGTCGGCGGGGTCATCCGGGTTGCAGATGGTCGCCAGGCCGCCACACTCGGTCAGGCCATAGGCGGTGGTCACCACATCTACCCCCAGCTCGCGACGCATGCGCTCGATCAACACCGGCGGGATCGTCGAGGAACCGGTCACAGCGATGCGCAAGCTGGACAAATCAGTCTGGGCCAGGCGCGGGTGGGCCAGCATCGACAAGTACAGCGTGGGTGGCCCTGGCAGCACGCTGATGCGCTCCGCGGCGATACGCTGGAATACAGCTTCGGCATCGAACACCGCATGCGGCAGGATAGTCGCGCCAGCCAGCAGGCAGGTCAGCCATCCGGCCTTGTAGCCAAAGGCATGAAAAAACGGGTTGATGATCAGGTAACGATCACCCGGCTGCAGGCCAATGACCCGCACATATTCGTGGTACGCCCGCAGGTTCTGCCCATGGGCACTCATCACACCCTTGGGTTTGCCGGTGGTGCCGGAGGTAAACAGCAAGTCGGACAAGTCCCGCGGGCCAACCGCCACCGCACGCTGGCGGGCTTGCAGCTCACTGACAGACTCGCCCCTGGCGAGAAAACCGGCCCAATCCAGGTCGCTGGCCAACTGCGGCGGCTGTGTACCGAACACCACCAGTTGTTCAAGGCTGGCCGGACGTAGCGGCGCCAGCATGGCCGGGTAGTCCAGCCCCAGAAATACCCCTTGCGTCAACAGCACCCGCGCCTGGCTGCGCGCCAGGATATCGGCCGCCTCGGCGCCTTTCATGCGGGTATTGATCGGCACCAGCACAGCCCCTGCGCAATGCACGCCCAAGGCGGCGACCACCCAGTCGCGGCAATTGGGTGCCCAGATCGCCACGCGGTCGCCCGCCTCGATCCCCAGAGCCATCAGGCTGCGGCAGACACCCAGCGCCAACCCCGGCAAATCCCGGTAATCAGTGACACTGCCGTCTTCCTCGATCGCTGCCCGACCGGCAAAGCGTTCGGCACTGGCGAACAACAAGGCAGGAATCGATAAAGGCAACAAGTTCCAGGCATGGACGCTGCCCGGTAATGCTGAACATGCAGTCATAGTGACAAACTCGCCATCGGGTTATTCGGGAAAGAGCACCCGCAGGTGCTCGCTGCGGGCCAGGGACTGGCAAGCCAGTGTCCAGCCCTGGTCTATCTCCTGCTGGTCAAGGGCATCGTTGCGCAACATCTGCACCTCACCCCGTTCAACCGTGCACATGCAGGTGGCACAGGAGCCGACCAGACAAGAACTTGGCGGGTTCAGGCCGGCCCGGCGCATGGCGTTGAGCAGGGTTTCGCCTTCGGCGCAGGGCACCTCGAACTCTTCACCGTCCAGGCGCACCGAAAGCTGGCTGCTCGGGTGGCGGGTATCGACGGCAGCCGGTACTGCGACTTCGCCCTCTTCGGGCAGCGAGACAAACCGCTCGACATGGACCTGCGCACTCGGCATGCCTAACGCCTGCAAGGCAGCGACGGCAGCATCCATGAACGGTCCAGGACCGCAGATGAACGCCTCGGCACTGACGAACGGGCGCGCCAGCTCGGCCAACTGGCTCACCGACGCAATGCCCTGCACCGAGTCGAGCCAGTGGATCACTTGCAGGCGCTGTGGGTGCGCGCTGGCCAGGGCCTTGAGCGAGTCACGGAATATCACCGACGCTTCGTCCCGGTTGGCGTAGATCAGCAGAATGCGCCCAGTGCCCGCCAACAGCGCCGAGCGCAGGATGGACAGCACCGGGGTGATGCCACTGCCGCCGCCGAACAGCAGCAGATCGGTGTCCAGCTGACGCGGCACAAACACCCCGGCCGGCGCCAGCACCTGCAAGGTATCGCCCGCCTGCACGGCGTCACAGAGCCAGTTCGACGCGCGTCCGTCGCGCACCCGTTTGATCGTGACCCGCAATGGCTCATCGAGCAGTGGCGTGCTCGACAGAGAGTAACAGCGCGGCAACCAACCCCCCTGGTGAGGCACACGCAGGGTCAGAAACTGCCCAGGTCGATAGCGCAAGCGCTCGGCAAGCGCTTCTGGCAGCTCGAACTCCAGGGAGCGGCTGTCGGCGGTCTCTTCAATCACGCGGGTTACACGTACTGACAGGTAATCCAGGCTCATATCAATTGCTCGCTGGGTTCGATTTCGACGTCAGCCGTGGCCGCGGTCAACGACCTCCCGGCACGTCGCCCGGAAAACACACAATCGGCCAGCGACAGGCCGCTGACGTACAAGTGGCAAGGAATGCCGATGGCGGTACGGCCGGCGGCGTACAAACCGGGTATCGGCAGGCCTTGAGGGCCCAGCACCGCGCCGCTGTCTTCATTGACCTTGAGGCCGCCGAGGGTCAACGCCCCGAGGGGGAACAGCGGGTTGCTGACAGAAATGTCACAGGCATAGTAAGGGCCCTGATCGAGTACCTGACGGCTGCTTTGCGACTTGCCGAAGGCATCCTCGGCGTCCCCCCGGGCGGCTGCGTTGTAGGCGTGCAATGCGCTGCGCAATACATCAGCACGCATGCCCGTGGCCTGGGCCAACTGCTCGATGCTCTGGCCCTTGCGCACACCGCGCAGCATCAGCAGCAATGCCGGCAAGCTCTGGAACCACCAGTAACCGTCGAACAGCGCTTGCTTGATCGATTGCTTTCGCAAGCGTGCGTCCAGCACCAGCCAGGCCTTGCCGCCCTGCTCTTCACACAGGGGCTGGCCCAGGGTGGCGCCGTATACTTCTTCGTTGACGAAGCGCTGCCCGAGGGTGTTGACCACAATGCCCTTGGGCCAGCACAACGGTGGGTTGATAAACCGCCAGGCCGACACCCGATGCAATCGGTCGCTGACCCCACCGACACTCACGCCCAGGCGTACGCCACTGCCATCGCAGCCAGTCGCGCCGACTTTGAAGTTGCGGCGAAACTTGGGGGCATGCTCGCTGACCATCTCGCGGTTGAAGATGAAGCCACCGGTGCTCAGCACTACACCACGCCGGGCGCGCACCAGCCGCGGCCGGGCAAAGTCGAGTTCCAGCTGGCGCACGCGTTTGCGCAAGGTATCGCAGTAGCGTGGGGCAAAGTTCTGCAGCCGTTCGGCACGCGCAGCCAACTTGGCATGTAACCGCGCCTGGGCACTTCCGGCCGGCAGGCACCACAGTTCCACGCCGACAACCCTGCCCGTGTGATCGCTCACCAGACGCCGCGCAGCGGATTGAACTTGCGGCCGCACACCGTTGCGCAGGCAAGCAGCCTTCAGGTGCGCGTACAGCACCGCGCCACATTGGCCCTTGCCTACCGTGCGATGACCACGCGGGGCAGGCGGCAACTCGCTACGGTGCGACGGCACCAGCTCATTGCCGGAGTAATACAGAAACTGGCCATCGGCTGGATACGAGGTTTTGCCGCCGGGCGGCATACTGTGGGCATAAGGCACGCCATGGCCCTCGAGCCAGGCCAGGTTGGTGGCACTGTCCTGGCAAAAACGCCGCAACGTAGTATCGGCGACGACACCCTGGGTTTCGTGCTTGAGATAGGCGAACATCGCCTCGGGCGTGTCGCTAAAGCCTGCGGCCTGCTGCTGGCGGGTGCCACCGCCGGCATACACTACGCCACCGCTCTTGGCGCTGGCGCCGCCGCCGGTGAAACGGTCGGCGACCAGCACGTCAGCGCCCTGGGCGCGTGCCTCAAGGGCAGCGCAGGCGCCGGCTGCCCCCCAGCCGATCACCAGCACATCACAGTGGTCATCCCAGAGCATGGCGTCGGCATCAGCCACCTGCAACGCCGGCTGGATATCGGTACATGTCGATTTGACAGCGGCTGGCATGGCAACTCCTCAACGATTGGCAGCAATGTGATGGGCTGCGATATAGCCGAACGTCATGGCCGGCCCCAGGGTGCCGCCCGCACCGGGATAGCTGGTGCCCATGACCGACGCCGAGCAGTTGCCAATGGCATACAGGCCAGGAATGACCTCGCCGTCCTGGCTCACAACCTGGGCGTGTTCGTTGGTCAATAGCCCACCTTTGGTGCCGATATCGCCGGCGTCCAGGCGCATCGCGTAGTACGGCCCCTTGCTCAGGGGCGCCAGGCACGGGTTGGGTTTGACGTTGCTGTCGCCGTAGTAACGGTCGAAAACGTTGCCGCCACGGCCGAAGTCGGCATCGACGCCGCTGCGGGCGTAGGCGTTCATCTTCTGCACGGTCTGCTCGAGCCCTGCGCGGTCGACGCCAATCTGCGCCGCCAGCGCCGCCAGGCTGTCAGCCTTGAAATACAAGGTATTGAGCCATTCCTTGCGCAGTCGGCTGTCGGGCATGACCTGGGCCGGCATCAACGGCCCCATGGCGTAGTTGAAGCGAAAATGGCCATCGAAGATCACCCAGGATGGGATCGACTTGCCGCCGGTGTGCTGGTTATCGCGGTACATGGCGTCGACAAATTCCAGGTACGGCGCAGCCTCATTGACAAAGCGCCGGCCCAGGCTGTTGATCACGATGGCACCAGGGAACGCCCGCTCGGCAAATACCCCGCGGGGTTTGTCTTCGCCGGGCACGGTAATGGTCGGCGCCCACCAGGCCCAATCCATCAGGGCGGTCGCCGCACCCAGTTCGATACCGGCTTGCAACGCAGCACCGGTGTTATTGCCCGGTGGCGTGGCGCTCCAGTCACGCAGGGTCGGCTGCGGTAGATAGCGCTCGCGCAAAGCCTGGTTCTGTTCAAACCCCCCGGAGCCGAAGATCACCGCATGGCGGGCATGCAGCTGCAGCGTCTGCCCGTCACGACAAACCTGCATTCCAATGACCCGGCCGTTGTCGGTGATCAGGTTCTGGAAGTCGGTGTTCAACCACAGTGGAATGTTGCGGTCCATCAGCGAACGGCGCAACGAGGCGACCAGCGCACTGCCCAAGGCGGCGCGGCGGTCGCGCCGGCTTTTGCGGCGCCATTTGAAGTCGAGCTTGTAGCGCAGCATCAGGCCGAGAATCAGCAGGCGCCAGCCAAAGGAGCGCGACATGGCCTTGTGCGCATGCCGTGCGGTCCAGGCGATGCGCCCCATCAGCAGGGTCGAGGGTGACGGTGTGCGCAGGTTGGCCAGTTCATCACCGAGCAGGCTGGTATCGAACAGTTCCGGGTCGAGGGTGCGCCCACCGGCCAGCGAGCCTGGCAGTTGCGGATAGTAGTCCGGGTACTTCGCCGCCACGGCGTAGCGCACATGGCTGTTGTCCACCAGGGCCCGGATCATCTGCGGCGCGTGCTTGACGTAGGCACGCAAGCGCTTGTCATCGCCATGCTCACCAGTGGCAGCTTTGAGGTACTGCAGGGCCAGCTCCACACTGTCGCCACCGCCTTTGGCGGCAAAGTAGTGGTTATTGGGAATCCAGATGCCGCCGCCGGAGATCGCCGACGTACCGCCGAACTTGTCGCTTTTCTCGACAACCAGTACCGATAGACCCTGCTCGGCAGCAAACAGCGCCGAGGTCATCGCACCGGCGCCGGAGCCGACGACGATCACGTCGTAGTGTGAAACAGGCTGAGCTTTAGCTGTCATTGTTGTTGTGCCTTGGCTGTGATCGGAAATATCCCGGCGTGCCGGCCAGGGGTGCGCATACCCGGGCCTGCAGCCAGGCCCGGGCACGGCTCATACGTAAGGATCAGGGTTGGGCAGGCCCAGTTGCACGGCGCCAAGGCTGCGGCTGAAGGCCATGTAGTTGTTGGCGATATGACCACGTGCCTGGTGCAGGTCGCGGAACAGGCGCGCCACAGGGTTGGTGTTGTACAGCCCGGAAGCGGCCATACAGCGCAGCAGTTCGTTGACCTTCTCGGCGCAGATATTGGTCACATAGGAGGATTGGTAGCGGTACAGCAGGCGGGTTTCCACGTCCGGGTACTCACCCGCTTCAGCCAGCGCCATCAGGTGCGCGTAGTTGCGCTCCAGCACCAGCCTCAGGCTGTCGACGATGATCGTCGCCTCGGCAACGGTGGTTTGCGCCACCGGGTCATCGGCGGTTTTCATGCCGTGCTTGCCGATGTGCGCAGCGGCATTGGCACGAAATTCGTTGATCGCCCCCTGCAAGGCACCGATGGCCGATGAGGACACAGCGCGCGTGAACACCTGGGCGAAAGGAATGGCATAAATCGGATTGGTGTTCACCAGGCGTCCTGGCGTCGCCTCCAGCGTGCAGTTATTGGTGCGTTGCACGCGGTGTGCCGGCACGAAGGCATCTTCGACCACAATGTCGTGGCTGCCGGTGCCGCGCAGGCCCAGCACGTCCCAGTTGTGCTCGATACGGTAGTCGCTGCGCGGGATCAGGAAGGTGCCGTGCTCTGCTGCACGGTCGCTATCGGCGGGCAGCACACCACCAAGGAAACACCATTGGCAGTGTTCGCTGCCGCTGGAAAAGCCCCAGCGACCACTGATGCGATAACCGCCTTCAACCACGGTTACCTTGGCCACGGGCATGTAGGTGGACGAGATCAGGGTCGTATGATCCTGGCTCCATACATCGCGCTGGGCCTCGATCGGGTAACGCGCCAGCTGCCAGGGGTGTACGCCCATCACGCCATAAATCCATGCTGTGGACATGCAGCCCTCGGCGAGGATCATCTGGATTTCGAAAAACGTCCGCGGATCGACCTCGTAGCCGCCAAACGCACGTGGTTGCAAGGCCCGCAACAAGCCGGCCTGTTGCAATTCGAAGATGGTTTCGTCAGGTACCCGGAACTCGCGGTCAGCGCGCGCGGTGCGGCTTTTGAGCGCCGGCACCAGGCGCCGGGCGTGTTCAAGCAGTTCGATTTCTTCCGGCGTTCTTACTCGCATGCTGTCCATCCGTTCGTTCTCCCAATCTCGTTGCGCGGTTGCGCGAGTCTTGGTTGATGATCGAATGCAGCAGGCGAATATTCATCGTCAAAGCGGACTAGGGAAACACAGCACGGCGCCGTCCCTGGCGCCTTTTCAGGTTCAGATCGCGGCGCGCCTGGCGGCCCACGGGCGGTCCTGCTCCAGCTGCGAGGCCAGGCGCAATAGCACGTCTTCCCCGCCCAGGCGAGCGGTGAACATCATGCCTACTGGCAGGCCACTGTCACTCATGCCCAACGGCAAGGAAATTGCCGGCTGGCCGCTGACGTTGGCCAGCACGGTGAATGCGGCACTGCCCATGGCCTTGCGGGCGTAACTTTCGTAAGGCTGGTTGAGCGAGAGCTCGCCCAAGGCCGGTGTCAGGCTGGCGGTGACCGGTGAGAGGATCACATCAAAGCGCTCGAACTGCTGTTCCATGGCCATGCTGATGTCTTCAAACGCATGCCGGGCACGGACTACGCCCTCACCTGTGGCCTTCGCTGCGCGCTCCAGCACACCAAAGGTGATGCTTTCCAGGTCCTGCGGCCCTAACGCGCGGCCCAGGGCTTTCTCCCGGTCGTTAACCGTGACCAGCAACGAGTTGCCGATAGCCACGCCGTGGGCGCCGAACAGCTGCTGGGCCTGAATCGGCAAGCGCAGTTCTTCCACCTCGTGGCCAAGGCCCAGCAGTTGCTTGATGGTGTCCTCCAGAACCTTGGCAATCGCCGGGTCCAGCGGTGCCCCTGTCAGCGATTCGCGCACCAGTGCAACCCGTAAACGGCCCGGGTCACGGCCCAGCTCCTCAACGTAGGGACGTACCAGCGGTGAGCTCCAGTACGGGCTCCCTGGTTCGTGACCCTGACCGGCATCAAGAAACAACGCGGTATCGCGCACGCTGTGCGAGACCATGTTGGCGACACTGGCGCCAAACGAGCCTTCCAGGCGTGCCGGCCCGCTGGGCGTGCGGTAGCGTGTCGGTTTGAGGCCGACCAGCCCACAGTAGGACGCCGGGATCCGGATCGAGCCGCCACCGTCGGTGGCATGGGCGACCGGGACGATACCGGCGGCCACCGCCGCAGCGGAACCACCGGACGAACCACCCGAGCTCAACGCCAGATTCCAGGGGTTGCGGGTCTGCCCCCATGCCAACGACTCGGTGGTGGTGGTCAGGCCGAACTCCGGGCTGGTGGCTTTACCGAAAGGCACTGCCCCGGCGGCTTCATAACGGCGGATCAAGGTGCTGGTAATGCTCGACGGTGGCGCGTCCTTGAACAGCCGGCTGCCGTTGCTGGTGGTCGTGCCCTGCAAGTAGGTGTTGAGGTCCTTGAGCAGGATCGGCACGCCCGCCAGCGAGCCCTGGGTCAGGGTCCCGGCCTTCTGCCTGGCCGCCAGCAACGCGCGGGCATAATCGTCATGGCGCATGTTGACTGCATTGATCTTCGGGTTCACCAGGTCACAACGGGCGAATGCTGCGCCGAGCAAGTCTTCGGCACTGAAGTGGCCGGCCTGCAAGCCCTTGGCCATGGCCCAGGCATCCAGGCCCAGGTAATCGCTGGCCGACAAGCCGCCTGCGGCCCGGGCATCGGCAAAGCGCCCCAGTAGCCCGACGCCCAGCGCCACCGCGCCGGCCTTGAGCACCTGCCGGCGCGGCCATCCGTCAGCGGCGTCGGCACCCGCTGGGGCAAGCGTGTCGGCCAGTGGCAATGCGTTTTTTTCCATGTGCAGAATTCCGTTTTTTATTGTGTCTGTTCGATTCGCTCAGCGCGCCGGTTTCCCCGATCAGTACGGGGTGATCTGCGCTTTCATCGCGGCCAGGAAGTGTTCGCTGTAAGGCGGTAGCAGGCCCCATTCACCGCGCGGATCATGTTCGGGCGCCTTGAGTACTGTGCGCAGGTGGCTGAACTCGATAAAGCCTTCGCGACCGTGGTAGTGGCCCATGCCTGACCCGCCAACCCCACCGAACGGGGCATCATGCAAGGCGGCATGCATCATCACATCGTTGAGGGTGACACCGCCGGACAATGTGTGCTCCAGCACCTGGCGCAGCTCCCTGGCGTCGCTGCCAAAGTAGTAAAGGGCCAAAGGCCGCGGGCGCGCGTTGATCTGGGCGATGACTTGGTCAACCTCATCAAAAGGCAGAACCACCATTGCCGGGCCGAAGATTTCTTCATGCAGAATCAGGCTGCCTTGGGGCGGGTCGATCACCAGTTGCAGCGGTCGGCGGCGGTTTTGCTCATCAGCCGCTTGCGCGTAGGGTAGGCTCACTACCCGGGCACCGGCTTGAAGCGCCTGCTGAACCAGGTTTTCAACACGGGACAGGTGTTGGGCATTGACCACCGCGACCACGTCCGGGTTGTCGCTCACCTCAGGGATGAACTGGCGGTAAGCGCTGGCAAAGGCCTCAAGAAAGGTTTCCAGCTGCTCGCGTGGCACGTAGACCAGGTCCGGGTTGATGCAGACCTGGCCACTGTTGGTGGTCTTGGAAAGCGCAATACGAAACGCTGCGGTGCCCAGGTCGGCGCTGCGGGCGACGATGACCGGCGACTTTCCGCCCAGTTCCAGCGTCAACGGCACCAGGTGCTCGGCCGCGTTACGCATCACGGACCTGGCCACCGCGGTACTGCCGGTAAACACCAGGTGGTCGAACGGCTGTGCGGTGAAGGCCTGGGCCAGGTCGGCGCCACCGGTGACCACAGCCACTTCGAGAGGATCGAACGCCTCGGCAAACAGCTTCGCCACCAGCGCAGCAGTGCGTGGCACCACCTCTGAAGGCTTGAGGATCGCCCGGTTACCCGCCGCCAACGCCGAAGCCAGGGGGCTGAGCAAGGTATACAGGGGGGCGTTCCAGGTGCCCAGAATGCCCACCGTACCCTTGGGCTGATACATCACCCAGGCCTCGGCGCCCAGCTGATCGTAAGGGCTGAAGACGGGCCGCGGCTCATCCTGCATCCATCCTTCGAGGTGGTCGCGCGCGTGCTTGAGCGACCCCAGCGAACCCAGCACATCATTCATCAACGAAAAACCCTGGGGGCGGCCGCCAAAGTCGGCGTCCATCGCCTCGGCCAGCGCTTCGTGGTGCGCCACCAGCATGTCGATCACCCGCTGGATCCGCGCGCGGCGGGCCACGGCAGTGACAGCCCCTTGAGCGTTGAATGCAGCCTTTTGTTCACGCAGCAAGGCCGACAGCGTGTCGACGGAAGAATTTGCACAACTCATTGGTGCCTCCTCAACTGAACAAGGGCCAGCATGTCGCCTCTGTGCCCACCATGGCCGTCGTTGCACGACGCCCTGCCCCGCAAACTAGCCCCAGACCCCGGAGACCGCCTCGTCCAAGTGGACGATCGAGCCAAAAACGTTAGTCCGTTGAGACGATGCTAAGCCCCGTGACGCTGGGAATACTGCCAGCACGCACACTCATTCCATGAGGCCCATCATGGCAACGCCCGCCTGTTTCGACCCTCAAGCGTTTCGCGCCGCGCTCGGCACCTTTACCACGGGAGTGACCATCATCACTACCCAGGCCGAAGACGGCTCGCCGGTTGGCATCACCGCCAACAGCTTCAACTCGGTCTCGCTCAACCCACCTCTGGTGCTCTGGAGTCTGTCCAAGAACGCCCGCAGTCTGCCGGTGTTCAGCGGTGGTCGCCACTGGAACGTGCACGTTTTGTCGACGGAGCAGGAAACCCTGTCCGGCCGTTTTGCACGCCAAGGGGAAGACAAGTTCTCCGAGATCCAGCTCGACACCGGCATCAGCGAGGCACCGCTGCTGCAAGACTGTACGGCGCGCTTCCAATGCCGTACGGCCTTCCAGTATGAGGGCGGCGACCATGTCATCTTCGTCGGCGAGGTGCTCGCCTTCGACCATAGCGATCGCGCGCCGCTGGCCTTCCAGAGTGGCCAGTACGCCCTGGCAATGCGCAAACCGCGCAACGAGCTGCGCCTGGCAACCACCCCGCCACCGCCCGAGTGCAGTTATACCGAAGACTTGCTCGGCTACCTGCTCGGGCGCTCGCACTACCAGATGCTGTTTGCACTGCGCCGTCTGCTGAAGAACCAGCAGCTCGATGAACACGCGTTCTTCATCCTCTCCACCCTGTGCATTCGGGACAACCTGACCCTGGACGAGATCAACGCCTTCGTCGGCTACACCGGCCATGTGGTCAGCGCCACCAGCATGCGCTTCCTGGAACGCCAGAACCTGGTCGCCCGTGAGCTTGATAATGAGCAGGTCCGCTATGTACTCACAGCCGACGGGCGGGAGGCTTCGTTGCAGGAGGTGGCCCTGGCCAAAGCCGTCGAGGAGGATATCGCTGCCCGTCTCGGCGCCGGTGACAGCCAGGCACTCAAGGTGTTGCTCAAGCGCCTGATCGCCACCTCCGACCCGGGCTTGCCGGACCTGTGGGCGCCGCGCTAAGCACTGTGACTTCCCTGAACCATTAGAACAACAAGGACAGCCATGAGCATTCTGCAACGCTTCAACCTCACTGGCAGTGTCGCCATTGTCACCGGCAGCGGCCGCGGCATCGGTCGCGCCATTGCCTTGGCCTACGCCGATGCTGGCGCAGATGTGGTCTGCAGCGCCCGTTCGCTGGCAGATGTCGAGGCCGTCGCCGAAGAAGTACGCAGCCGAGGGCGGCGCGCCCTGGCCCTGAGCTGCGATGTCACCGACAGCGAACAGCGCTGCGCCTTGGTCGCCAACGCCGCCGAACAGCTGGGGCGCATCACCCATCTGGTCAACAATGCCGGGGGCGGCGGCCCCAATGACCCGCTGAAGATGAGCCCGCAAGACTTCGAGCAGGTGTTGAGCTTCAACGTCAGCGCTGCCTATGCCCTTTCACAGCTCTGCGTTCCCCTGATGCGCGACGCCGGGGGCGGCAACATCATCAACATTACCTCGGTCGCCGCCCGTTATGCCCAGCGCCATTTCAGCGCCTATGGCACCGCCAAGGCTGCCCTGACTCACTTGACGCGCCTGCTGGCACAAGAGTTTGCGCCGCAGATCCGGGTCAATGCGGTGGCGCCAGGGCCAATCCTGACCGACGCCCTGGCCGGGGTCATGCCCGATGCCATGCGCAAAACGATGGAAAGCAACACCCCGCTCAAATGCCTGGGTCAACCAGAGGACATCGCCGCCGCGGCCCTTTACCTGGCAAGCCCCGCCTCGGCCTGGGTCACCGGCAAGATCATCGATGTCGATGGCGGCGCCGATTCCAGTGTCTGGCCGGGTTGAGGCCTTTTTGCCGGGCGTGCCTGCAGCTGGCCCGGCCTGTTATCCACTTGCCACAGAGCGACCTCCCTATGGATGCGCAACTGATTGAAACACTGGGCGACGAGCTGTTCCATGCCCTGAACGCACGCCAGAGCCTGCCCCCGCTGACCCAACGTTACCCGGCCATCAGCCTTGACGACGCCTACCAGATCTCCCGGCGATTTCTGGCGCGTCGCGAAGCGGTGGGCGAGCAAGTGATCGGCAAGAAAATCGGGGTGACCAGCCGCGCCGTGCAAGAAATGCTCGATGTGCATCAGCCCGATTTTGGTTTTCTAACCGACCGTATGCAGGTTGCCGATGGCAGCGACATCAGCTTTGCTGCCCACCATCTGGTACAGCCACGGGCCGAAGGCGAGATTGCCTTTGTACTGGGCAAAGACCTGCAAGGTACCGATATCACCGCCAGCGATGTGCTGGCGGCCAGCGAGTGGGTTATGCCGTGCTTCGAAATTGTCGACTCGCGTATCGAGAACTGGCAGATCCGCATTCAGGACACCGTTGCCGACAACGCTTCATGCGGTGTTTTCGCCCTGGGCCAGCAGCGCGTCGATCCGCGTGAACTGGACCTGGCCGAGGTCAAGTTGCACCTGTTCAAGAACGGCCTGCCGGTGGGCAGCGGCCTGGGCTCGGCGGTGCAAGGCCACCCCTGCGCCGCCGTAGCCTGGCTGGCCAACACCCTGGGCCGCCTGGGCATCCCGTTTCGCAAGGGCGAAATCATTCTGTCCGGCGCCCTCGCGCCACTGGTACCGGTCGCACCGGGTGACTTCGTCAGCCTGTCGCTGAGCGGCATGGGCGAGATGCACCTGAACTTCGTGCCCTGAGCCTGCGGCCGTTCCTTATTCCGATCGAGAACAATGCCATGAGTAAAAAGATAAAATGCGCCCTCATCGGGCCCGGCAACATCGGTACCGACCTGCTGTACAAGCTCAAGCGCAGTGAAGTACTGGAACCCGTCTGGATGGTGGGTATCGACGCCACCTCCGAAGGCCTGGCCCGCGCCGCCGCGCTGGGCCTGAAAACCACCAGCGAGGGCGTCGATGGCCTGCTACCGCATGTACTGGAAGACGGCATCCAGATCGCCTTCGATGCTACCTCCGCGTATGTGCATGCCGAAAACAGCCGCAAGCTCAATGCCTTGGGTGTGCTGATGATCGACCTGACTCCGGCAGCCATCGGCCCCTACTGCGTGCCACCGGTCAACCTGAAGCACAACCTTGGCCTGGGCGCGATGAACGTCAACATGGTGACCTGTGGCGGCCAGGCGACCATCCCGCTGGTGGCCGCGGTGTCCAGCGTGCAGCCGGTGGCCTATGCCGAGATCATTGCCACGGCGGCCTCGAAATCGGTCGGCCCGGGCACACGCAAGAACATCGATGAATTCACCCGCACCACCGCGGCGGCCGTGGAACAGGTTGGCGGCGCAAAAAAGGGCAAGGCAATCATTATCGTCAACCCCGCCGAGCCGCCGCTGATCATGCGCGACACCGTGCACTGCCTGACCGAAACCGAGCCTGACCAGGCAGCCATCACCGTCGCGATTGCCGACATGATCAAGCAAGTCCAGCGCTATGTGCCCGGCTACAAGCTGGTCAACGGCCCGGTGTTCGACGGTAACCGGGTATCGATTTTCATGGAAGTCGAAGGCCTGGGCGACTACCTGCCCAAGTATGCCGGCAACCTCGACATCATGACCGCCGCCGCCGCGCGCACCGCCGAGATGTTTGCCGAAGCAATGCTCAAAGGCGAGCTGACCCTGCGTGCCAGCACCCCACAACCTGCCATCGCCTAAGGAGCGCACCATGGACCTTCACGGCAAATCCATCATCGTCCACGACATGTGCCTGCGTGACGGCATGCACCCCAAACGCCACCAGATCACCCTGCAGCAAATGAAAGACATTGCCTGTGGCCTCGACGCCGCCGGTGTGCCGATGATCGAGGTGACCCATGGCGATGGCCTGGGTGGCAGTTCGGTGAACTATGGTTTTCCGGCGCACAGCGACGAGGCGTATTTGTCGGCGGTCATCCCGCTGATGAAAAACGCCAAGGTCTCCGCACTGCTGCTACCGGGCATCGGCACGGTCGATCACCTGCAGATGGCCTACGAACTGGGCGTCAGCACGATTCGCGTCGCCACTCACTGCACGGAAGCAGACGTGTCCGAACAGCACCTTGGCGCGGCCCGCAAGCTGGGCATGGACAGCGTCGGGTTCCTGATGATGGCCCATATGAACAGCCCGCAAGGCCTGGCCACCCAGGGCAAGCTGATGGAGAGCTACGGTGCCAATTGCATTTACATCACCGACTCGGCCGGCTACCTGCTGCCCCACGACGTCAGCGCGCGGGTCGCGGCGCTGCGTGCAGCGCTCAAGCCCGAGACTGAAATCGGCTTCCATGGCCATCACAACCTGTCGATGGGCGTATCCAACTCGATCGCGGCCATTGCCGCTGGCGCCACCCGTATCGATGCCGCTTGCGCAGGCTTGGGCGCCGGCGCCGGCAATACCCCCATGGAAGTACTGGTGGCCGTCTGCGACCGCATGGGCATCGAAACCGGCGTGAGTGTGTTTGGTATCCAGGACGTTGCCGAGGACCTGGTGGTGCCGATCATGGACTTCCCGATCCGCAGCGATCGCGATGCCCTGACCATGGGCTATGCCGGTGTCTACGGCTCGTTCCTGCTGTTTGCCAAGCGCGCTGAAAAAAAGTACGGCGTCCCCGCGCGGGAAATTCTTGTCGAAATGGGCCGGCGCGGCATGGTCGGCGGCCAGGAAGACATGATCGAAGACACCGCGATGACCCTGGCCAGGCAACGCCAAGCCAGCGCCTGACCGCTTCACGAGGCCCAGGCACAGCTTGGGCCATTGCCCATCTCTGCGGTTTGACCGGGAGTCATCCATGAGCAGTACGCACCCTCAACCCATCGGCTGGCGCAGCCATGGTCTGCTGTTTGTGCTCGCGATGATGTACGCCGACAACTTTGTCGGGCGGCAGATCATTGCCGTGATGATCGAACCGCTCAAACAAGAGTTCGGTGCCAGCGACACCGCCATGGGCCTGGTTTCGGGCCTGGCCTTCGCTGCCGTCTATGTGCTGCTGGGCCTGCCTGCCGGGCGCCTGGCCGATCGCCTGTCACGCACACGCCTGCTGGCCATCACCTGCTCGTTGTGGGCGCTGGCAACGGTGGCCTGCGGCCTCTCGACAAGCTTTGCGATGCTGGTGATCGCGCGCATGGCGGTAGCAGTCTTCGAGTCACCAAGCACCTCCACCTCGATGTCGATCATTGCCGATATCTACCCACCGCACCGGCGTTCTTTTGCCATCAGTTGCTACACCGCCGCGCCGACGTTCTCGACCATCGTTGCGCTTAGTGCCGGCGCCTGGGTGGTCGACCAATATGGCTGGCGCAGCGCTTTTTTTGCTGTCGCCCTGCCTTCCCTGCTGATCAGCGCGGTGTTTGCCTTTGTGATGCGCGACCCGGTACGTGGTCGCTTCGACCTCCCCCATAGCCACGCCAGCCAGGCTGCACCGCCCATTCAAAGCCTGCTGGGCAGTGCTCGTGCACTCATGGCACAGCCGGCCTACCGTTGCCTGGTACTGGCTTGCGGCATCACCACCTTCAGCGCCTACGCCTTTGCCATGTGGAATGCCAGCTTCCTGGTGCGATCGCATGACCTGCCCCTGCATTACGCCGGCCTCCTGGCCGGCCTGGTCGGCGGCACCTTTGCCGGGCTAGGGGCGTTGTTCAGTGGGTGGCTGACTGACCGCCTGGTGATCAGGAGCCAGCAGTGGCAAATCGGCATTCCGCTCATCGGCCATGTGCTCGGCAATTGCGCGTTGGTCATTTACCTGCTTTGGCCACGTGACATCCTGCTGCATGCGGGTGCAGTTCCGGTACCCAGCGC
The DNA here is from genome assembly GCF_037993085.1 of Pseudomonas sp. YNh. NCBI lineage: Bacteria > Pseudomonadati > Pseudomonadota > Gammaproteobacteria > Pseudomonadales > Pseudomonadaceae > Pseudomonas > Pseudomonas sp. YNh. Next base: position 88,432 of record NZ_JBBMRJ010000024.1, read on the forward strand.
GATGCTCTGGTGCGCGCTGGGCAGCTTTTTCTCGGTATGGTGGGTGGGCCCGTGCTTCTCGTTGTTGACCCAGTTGGTGCCCGCCCACCGCCGGGCTACCGCCGTCGCCCTGCAGACCATCATCTCGACCTTGTGTGGGGTCGGTATCGGCCCATTGGCAACCGGGCTACTGAGCGATGTACTGATGCCATTGCTGGGAGACGAGTCGCTGCGCTACGCCCTGCTGCTGGTCAGTCTTACCATTGTCATACCGATCGTGCTGCTCTGGCGGACCTATCAACACCTGGCCGCGCCCTCGCGGCTTTCTGCCTATGCCTGAAACCTGAACATTGGCGCAGAATCGCCGATCAACTAGTTGAAACGGACGATCCACCCGCACATTCCCTACGTTACCGTCATTGTCAGACACCCGCTGCCCCGCGTTCGCAATATCAATGACTGGAGAGCTTATGAGGATACTGGTAAGCGTCAAACGAGTGGTCGACTACAACGTCAAAGTTCGCGTCAAGGCGGACAACTCCGGCGTCGACCTTGCTAACGTCAAGATGTCCATGAACCCC
>NZ_JBBMRJ010000025.1:0-87394 GCF_037993085.1 Pseudomonas sp. YNh
TTAAAGAGCGTTTGGTTAAGAGCTTTTCGTCTCAACCGAGGCGCGCATTCTACGCTTTCCTCAGAGCCTGTCAAGCGTTTATTTTGAAGTTTTTTGCGAGAAACTCGTTTTGCTTCAAACACTTGACTCAACCGGGTGGCTAGCTTTACTTCGCTACCCCGTTGGAATGGTGCGCATTATAGGGGAGTCATTACGCAGGTCAACCTTTAATTTCAATGATTTGAAATATTTGTGGCTAATCCACTTGAGGGCTATCACGCGCCCCAGCAATTGCGCACTATATTGCTCACCCCTACCCCGCCCAAGGATCGCCGCACCTAAATGAACACCCAGCCCCGCAGCCTGGCCGCCACTCTTTTCCCGATCGGCCTGCTGCTCATCGCCATGGCATCGATCCAGTCCGGTGCCTCCCTGGCCAAAAGCATGTTCCCCATCATTGGCGCACAAGGCACCACCACCCTGCGCCTGATCTTCGCCAGCATCATCATGCTGCTTATATTGCGCCCATGGCGGGTACGCATGACCGCTGCCACCCTGCGCAACGTGGTCATCTATGGCATGGCGCTGGGCGGGATGAACTTCCTCTTCTATATGGCCCTGCAAACAGTACCGATCGGTATCGCCGTGGCCCTGGAGTTCACCGGCCCGTTGGCAGTGGCGATCTTTTCCTCGCGCCGGCCGATCGACTTCCTGTGGATTGCCTTGGCCATCGCCGGTCTGCTGCTGTTGCTGCCCGCTGGCCACAGCGGCCAGGCACTCGACCCGGTGGGCGCTGCTTACGCCCTGGGCGCAGGTGTATGCTGGGCCCTCTATATTCTGTTCGGGCAACGCGCCGGGGCCGAGCACGGTATCCAGAGTGCAGCCTTGGGCGTGGTAGTCGCCGCCCTTTTCGTCGCCCCCATCGGTATCGCCCACGCCGGTAGCGCTCTGCTCACACCTGCCTTGATCCCCATGGCCCTGGCCGTTGCGGTACTGTCCACCGCCCTGCCCTACAGCCTGGAAATGGTTGCCCTCACGCGTATCCCGGCACGCACCTTCGGCACCTTGATGAGCATCGAACCAGCGTTCGGCGCACTGTCCGGCCTGCTGTTCCTTGGCGAGGTGCTGACACTCACCCAATGGCTGGCGATCGCTGCAATCATCGCCGCGTCGGTTGGCACTACCTTGTCCATGCGCAAGGAGCCCACACCGGCTGTTGCAGCAGACTGATATGAGAAATATTTTCATTTGGGACAGGATTAGTGATTGTAGCCGCCCGTCTCGCTGATTAAGCTGTCACAGAATCATCATCTTTGCGCTATTTACTGGACCGAACACGGACGCTGGGGATATTTTCAGGAAGAAGCGAAGCGATAACGACAGGGCCAGGCAGCTGATCCGCCCTGCATTTAAGGACAGGAATGAAACGTATTTTTCTCATCCTGGCCATCTTGGCTATTGCTGGATGTGCCGCTACAGCCAAGACTGAGGTCAAAAGGGGCAAGAAGGGCCTGCATATCAATTGCTCCGGCCTTTCCTCCTCGTGGGACAACTGCTACAGCAAGGCCGAGAGCTCCTGCAGCACGCGCGGATACCGGGTCATCGCCCGCTCTGGTGACAGTGATGAAGAAGCCGGTGACTACTTGTTCGGCATCAACCCGGCGGGCTACACCAGCCGCAGCATGATCGTCATCTGCAAGTAGAAAAAAGGGCAGCTCACAGGCTGCCCTTTTTCATTTGCCCTTACAGGGGCGCGGTACGCACCTGCAGCCAGGCCAGCGCATCACCCTTGAGCAGCGGTGCCAGACGCTCACGCACGTTCGCGTGATAGCCGTTCAGCCATTCCACCTCTTCCTTGGCCAGCAGCTCGGGCAACAGGCAGCGGGTATCGATGGGGCACAGCGTCAAGGTCTCGAAGCGCAGGAAGTCGCCGAAGGCACTCTTGCCCGCCTCACGATTGACCACCAGGTTCTCGATACGGACACCCCACTGCCCCGGGCGGTACGTACCCGGCTCGATCGAGCTGATCATGCCCGCTTGCATCGCGGTCTGCGGTGCAGGTGCCGCCTGGTAGGCAATCACTTGGGGCCCTTCGTGCACGTTCATGAAGTAGCCAACACCATGCCCGGTACCGTGGCCATAATCGACTTGGTCAGCCCAGATTGGCGCCCGGGCAATGGCGTCGAGCAACGGCGACAGTATTCCTCGCGGGAAAGTGGTACGCGACAGGGCGATCATGCCCTTGAGTACCCGGGTGCAGTCCAGCTTCTGTGCGTGGCTGGGGTTACCGACTGGCACCATACGGGTGATGTCAGTGGTGCCACCCAGGTATTGCCCGCCAGAGTCGATCAGCAGCAAGCCATCACCCTCGATGACCGCATGCGACTGCTCGGTGGCACGGTAATGGGGCATGGCGCCATTGCCATTGAAGGCGGCAATGGTCGAGAAACTCAGCGATACGAAGTTCGGGCGCCGGGCACGTGCGGCACTCAATTGCTCGTCAACTGTCAGCTCGGTAATGACCTCTTGGCCAAGGTTGGCCTCGAACCAGGCGAAGAACTCGCACAAGGCCGCACCGTCCTGCTCCATGACATGGCGGATATGCACCAGGTCATCGTCACCTTTGCAGGATTTGCTCAGGGTGGTGGGGTTGAGCCCCTCGACCAGCACCACCTCTGCCGTCAGGTTGCCCAGCAGGCCGCAGGTGACACGGGCAGGGTCCACCAACAACCGCGCCCCCACCGGAACAGCAGCCAAAGCATTGCCTGCCTCGCTATAGTTGCGCACCTCGATGCCGTCCACCGCCAGCACCTGACGCAAATGCGCGTCCACCTTGTCCTGGCCCACGAAAAGAATGGCCTGCTGCTGACTGATCAAGGCAAAGGCCAGGAAAACCGGGTTGTACGAAACATCACTGCCACGCAGGTTGAACAGCCAGGCGATGTCATCCAGAGTTGCAATAAAGTGCCAGTCAGCCCCTTTGGCCTGGATGCCCTGGCGCAATTGCGCGAGCTTTTCCGCCCGGCTTACCGTGGCGTGCGGCGGCAAGTGCTGATACACCGGGTTGGCGGGTAGCGCCGGGCGCCCTTCCCAGACCTGGGCTAGCAGGTCCTTGTCGGTCACCAGCCTTGCCCCACGGGCCTTGAGCCGCTCACCCAGCTGGCGGGCCGACGCCAGCGCCATGACGGCCCCATCCACCGCGACGTTGCCATCGGGCTCGACATTATCACCCAGCCACTCCAGCGCCCCGGGCTTGCCGGGCAGCAGCTTCATCAGTTCGATACCGCTACCGGCCAGCTCGTGATCCGCCTGCTCCCAGTACCGGCTATCGACCCACAATCCTGCAAAAGCGGGCGTGACTACCAGCGTGCCGACCGAGCCGTGAAAACCCGAAAGCCACTGGCGCCCCTGCCAGTAACCGGGCAGGTACTCGGAAAGGTGGGGGTCGGCCGAAGGTACCAGCAAGGCATCGATGCCCCCTGCTGCCATGGCCTGGCGCACATGCGCCAGGCGCTGTGGCACGCTTTGTTCAAGGGTGGTCTGGACGTTCATGCGCTCTCCTGCGGCTCCATCACGGTTGATCCAATGCGCTGATAATGGAACAGACGCCAGAGCCCTGCAATCGGGAAGACCAGGACACGGCATGCATTGCCCGTCACGCCCTGTGCCAACAGGACGCTTCCTACAAAAGGGCCAGGACCACCGATCAAGTTCCGCTGAACTTCCCCAGGACACCGGCTTCAGACACAGTACATTCATTGCACACAGGCAAATGACCATGCCCAGTGCCAGCGCACCGAAAGCCGGCGTAGTGCTGCTCGATACCCGCGAACATACACCTGACCATGAGCATGCCGTGCACATGAAGCTAGCCGATGGCCTGGCCGGCCTGCTGGGCTGCCAGCACGTCCACCCCGCTCATGCACCCACCGCCGCTGATAACTACTATTACCTACCTACCGAAACGCTCGTCGATCCCAGGCACGCTGCCACCTTGGGCATTCGCAGCGAGCAGGACCTGTTCGGCGGCCTGGTGCCACACCCCTACATGGCGACCAAGGCAATCTCCCACCCACTACCAGCCGGGGCCAGCTTCCCGCCGGGCTGGACCGACGACTTCGCCCGACAGGCGAGCGACGCCTTGCTGCGCGGCTATACCGTGTTCAGTAAAGCCGATGCGCGCAGCGCCGCACAATTGCTGCTGCTCGACGGCCCCCTGAGGGTCAAGCCCGTGCTGGCCTGCGCAGGTCGGGGGCAGCAGGTCATCACCAGTGCGGATGCGCTAGAGCCTTTGCTGGCGGGCATGGATGACCAGATGCTGGCGCTGTGGGGGCTGGTGCTCGAAGAAGACTTGAGCGATGTAGAAACCTTCAGCGTCGGCCAGGTGCGCGTCGCCGGCCTGACCTGCAGCTATCACGGCACCCAGCAACTGACCCGTGACCATCAGGGCACCGAGGTGTACGGCGGCTCCGACCTGGTGGTGGTACGTGGCGACTACCAGGCGCTATTGCAACTGCCACTGGAAGACTACGTGCGCCTGGCCATCAACCAGGCGATCGCCTACGAGCAGGCTGCCGAGCAACACTTCCCCGGCTTCATCGCCTCGCGGCGCAACTACGACATCGCGCGCGGCCTGACCCCCCAGGGCCACCTGCGCAGCGGTGTGCTCGAACAATCCTGGCGCCTGGGCGGTGCCAGCAGTGCCGAGCTGCTGGCCCTGCAGGCATTTGCCGATGACCCGGCATTGCAGCGGGTGCGTGCATCCACACATGAAGTGTTCGGCACCCCCGACCTACCCGCTGACGCCACCCTCTTCTACCAAGGAAACGACAGTGAACTCGGACAACTCAGCAAATTTGCACGGATTCGCGAACATGGCCGTTCAGAGTGAAACCGTTGAACTGCAAGTCGACAACGACAGCATTGTCGGCACCCTGGTCAGCCCTGGCAGCAAGATGCCGGGCATCCTCTTCGTCCACGGCTGGGGCGGTAGCCAGCAGCGTGATCTGGCCCGTGCCCGGCACATCACCGGGCTGGGCTGCGTGTGCATGACCTTCGACCTGCGCGGCCACGAAAAAACCGAAAGCCAACGCCTGACGGTCACCCGTGAACAGAACCTGCAGGACCTGCTGGTGGCCTACGACCGGCTGCTCAGCCACCCGGCCGTAGACAGCAGTGCCATCGCCATCATCGGCAGCAGCTATGGGGGATACCTGGCAACCTTGCTGACCCGCGAACGGCCAGTCAAATGGCTGGCCCTGCGGGTGCCGGCCATGTACTGGGACGACGAATGGAACACCCCCAAGCAAACCCTCGACCGTCAACGCCTGAACGCCTACCGCCAGCAATCGCTGGGCCCGGCAGACAATCGCGCGCTGGCGGCGTGTGCAGAATTCGCCGGTGATGTGTTGCTGGTAGAGTCCGAGCAGGACGACTACGTGCCGCACAGTACGCTGATGAGCTACCGTTCGGCATTCGTCAGCGCCCACTCCCTTACCCATCGCATCGTCGACGGTGCCGACCACGCGTTGTCCAGCGAAGCGAGCCAGAAAGCCTACAGTTCGATCCTGGCGGCGTGGATCAGCGAAATGGTGATCGGTGCCCGCCTGGACCGCTACCCGCACTACGCCCCCTGGTATTCCTGAGGCTCACCCACCTCGCACTGCAGACCACCATCAGCGCCACGCACCAGGCTGCGCAAGGTCTGGTAAGCGGCAAAGTTGACGCCCCGCGCCTGATGCTGGCCCAGCAGTTCAAGGAAAGACTCCTCGACGAAGTGCACGGCCGCCGCCGCCCACGCCTGACGAGATTGCCATTGCAGGTACTGCAACACCCGGCTGCCATCGTCACTGGCCTGGATGCTGACACCCTGCAGCCCTTCGCAGCGCGTGGCCAGCGCCTCGCTGCGCGCCACCAGCGCCTGGGCCAGCGCTTGCTGGCACAGGCTGGGCACTTCGTATTCGATCATCTGGGTGAACCACAGCGCATGAGGGTTTGCCGACATCGACGTTCTCCTGGTTACGGACGCATGCTTGGCGATGCCGAGCAGGGTAAAACCTCAAGCAAAGTCAAGGTCAAGTGGTTTCTGCCCGTGCAAACAGCCTATAACTAACGTCTCCCGACAACTACTGCCACAGGAGGCAGCATGAGCAAGCAGGCGCTGATCATCATCGACATCCAGAACGACTACTTCCCAGGCGGCAAGTGGACCCTCGATGGCGCCGACCAGGCGGCCGACAACGCCGCCCGGCTGCTGGCGGCGGCACGCCAGCGTGGCGACCTGGTGGTCCATGTGCGGCATGAGTTCGACAGCGCCGATGCGCCATTTTTCGCACCCGGTTCGCAGGGTGCGGCCATCCACGCCAAGGTCGAGCCGGTGGCAGGTGAGCCGGTGGTGCTCAAGCACAAGGTCAACGCCTTCCTCGGTACCGACCTTGAGAACACGCTGGACCGACATGGCGTGGAAGCCCTGACCATCGTTGGCAGCATGAGCCACATGTGCATCGATGCCGCTACACGTGCCGCGGCCGACCTGGGCTACACGGTGACCGTGGCGCACGATGCCTGCGCTACCCTGCCGCTGGAGTTCGACGGCAAGCAGGTGCCGGCGGCGCAGGTGCATGATTCGGCGATGGCCGCCTTGGCGTTTGCCTATGCGTCGGTGGTGAAGACCGATGAGCTGCTGAAGAACTGATCGGCATCAAAGCTTTGGGGGCGCTTTGCGCCCCTTTCCGACCGGCCCGGCGCCCCGGCGAGGCCGCTCACACAGGTAATGCGCAAGCAAGAACCGTAAGCGATCCCTGTGGAAGCGGCCTTTTGTCGCGATGGGCTGCGCAGCAGCCCCAACGCTTGCAAACTCAGATCACCACATTACGCACGAAACGCACTGCCACCACCCCATCGTTACGGTAGGCATACTGGCAGTTGCTCGGGAACACATGGAACTGCCCCACCAGCAGCCGATGCTCAACCCCTTCAATGACCAGCGTCAGTTGCCCTTCTGCCACATAGATCTGCTCGCTCCAGCCTTCGGCATCAGCCTCGCTGGAATAGCACTCGCCCGGTGCCAGGGTCCACTCCCAAAGCTCCACCTCACGCCGTGCCGCACTGCTACCCAGCAGCACGGCCTTGCTCTGCGGGTATTCACCGGCCCAGGCCAGTTCCTCGATGCGCCCAGGGTCACGCTGGTCCGGTGCCTGGATCAAGGTGCTGAAAGCCACCCCCAAAGCTTCGGCGATCAGGTCGAGGGTGGTCAGGCTGACATTCTTCTCGCCCGCCTCGATTGCCACCAGCATGCGCCGGCTGACCCCTGAGCGCTCGGCCAACGCTGTCTGGCTCAACCCGGAAGCATGGCGCAGGCTGCGGACGTTGAGGCTTACATGTTGCAGCACCGATGCCCGATGCGAAGTATCTTTGTGCACTATATTGCTCACTGGTAGAGATTGCGCAGTATACTGCCCACTTTGCGGCGATTGTGCGCCGCCCCCTCCGAGTGCGCAAGACCATGAGCCAGGCCCGCAACACACCCACCCCCGCCGTTACCTTTCGCCTGAGCAAGGCAGAACTGGTGCTGGTGTTCATCACCATGTTGTGGGGCGGCACCTTCCTGCTGGTGCACAACGTAATGACCGTCAGCGGTCCGATGTTCTTCGTCGGCCTGCGCTTCGCTGCGGCAGCGCTGTTCGTGGGCGTGGTTTCGGCGCGGGCGCTGCCCGGGCTGACCTTCACCGAGCTCAAGGCCGGCATGCTGATCGGCGTTTCGATCATGCTCGGCTACGGCCTGCAAACCATGGGGCTGCAGACCATCAGCAGCAGCCAGTCGGCGTTCATCACTGCGTTGTACGTGCCGTTCGTGCCGCTGTTGCAGTGGCTGGTGCTGGGCCGCCGGCCTGGCCTGATGCCCAGCATCGGCATTTGCCTGGCATTCATCGGCCTGATGCTGCTGGCCGGGCCGGAAGGCGGCAGCCTGCACTTCAGCGAGGGCGAGGTGGTTACCCTGGTCAGCGCCGTAGCGATCGCCGCCGAAATCATTCTGATCAGCCGTTACGCCGGCCAGGTCGATGTGCGCCGGGTCACCGTGGTGCAACTGGCGACCGCTTCGCTGCTGGCGTTCCTGATGATCGTGCCGACCCAGGAGCGCATCCCCGACTTTTCCTGGCTGCTGCTGGCCAGCGCAATAGGCCTGGGTGCCATGAGCGCGGTGATCCAGGTGGCCATGAACTGGGCACAGAAGTCGGTCTCGCCCACCCGCGCCACCCTCATTTATGCCGGTGAACCGGTGTGGGCCGGGATCGTCGGGCGCATCGCCGGCGAACGCCTGCCGGGCGTGGCGCTGCTCGGTGGCCTGCTGATCGTGATCGCGGTGGTGGTCAGCGAGCTCAAGGTACGCCGCCCCCGCGAAACCGTCGAAGCACACGACGTCCAGAGTGAAGGCGAGCGCCAGACTGGTCTGTAAAGATGACAACAGCGACTATGCTTTGTAAAAAACTGTTATAAAAAAACAGCTTGTCACAGCCTGTTTGTAGGATTCTGCGACAGCTTGCGTGTTGGTGATCACTTCCCCGGCACGTATGATCTTTGCAAACTTCTCCAGAATAGGCCCCTATGTCATTGATAGTGCTATTGCTTCTGCCGTTCGTGGGCAGTTGCCTGGCAGCCGTGCTGCCGCACAACGCACGTAACGCCGAGTCCATTCTCGCCGGGCTCGTGGCCCTGGTCGGCACCGTCCAGGTAGCACTGCTGTACCCTCAAATTGCCCACGGGGGCGTGATTCGCGAAGAATTCCTCTGGCTGCCCAGCCTGGGGTTGAACCTGGTACTGCGCATGGACGGCTTTGCCTGGCTGTTCTCGCTGCTGGTGCTAGGCATCGGCACGCTGGTGTCGCTGTATGCGCGCTACTACATGTCGCCACAGGACCCGGTGCCGCGTTTCTTCGCCTTCTTCCTGGCCTTCATGGGCGCCATGCTAGGCCTGGTCATTTCCGGCAACCTGATCCAGCTGGTGTTCTTCTGGGAACTGACCAGCCTGTTCTCCTTCCTGCTGATCGGCTACTGGCACCACCGCGCAGACGCCCGGCGTGGCGCCTACATGGCGCTCATGGTGACCGGCGCAGGTGGCTTGTGCCTACTGGTGGGTGCCCTGCTGCTCGGCCATGTGGTCGGCAGCTATGACCTGGACAAGGTCCTGGCTGCCGGCGACACCATCCGCCAGCATGCGCTGTACCCGGTGCTGCTGCCCCTGATCCTCATTGGCGCCCTGAGCAAAAGCGCACAGTTCCCCTTCCACTTCTGGCTGCCCCATGCCATGGCAGCGCCCACCCCGGTATCGGCCTACCTGCACTCTGCCACCATGGTCAAAGCCGGGGTGTTCCTGCTGGCGCGCTTCTGGCCGGTGCTGTCGGGCAGCGAAGAGTGGTTCTGGATCGTCGGCGGTGCCGGCGCCCTCACCCTGCTGCTCGGCGCCTTCGCCGCCATGTTCCAGAACGACCTCAAAGGCCTGCTGGCCTATTCGACCATCAGCCACCTGGGCCTGATTACCCTGCTGCTGGGCCTGAACAGCCCGCTGGCCGCGGTCGCGGCGGTGTTCCACATCCTCAACCACGCCACCTTCAAGGCCTCGCTGTTCATGGCCGCCGGCATCATTGACCACGAGAGCGGCACCCGTGACATCCGCCGTCTCAGCGGCCTGATCCGCCTGGTGCCCTACACCGCCACCCTGGCCATGGTGGCCAGCGCCTCCATGGCCGGCGTGCCGCTGATGAACGGTTTCCTGTCCAAGGAAATGTTCTTTGCCGAAACGGTGTTCATCAGTTCTACCGCCTGGGTCGAAGCAACGCTGCCGGTGATCGCCACACTGGCCGGTACCTTCAGCGTGGCCTATGCCCTGCGCTTTACCGTAGATGTGTTCTTCGGTCCCACTGCGCAGGACCTGCCCCACACCCCCCACGAACCGCCACGCTGGATGCGTGCGCCGGTCGAACTGCTGGTACTCACCTGCCTGGTGGTGGGCATCTTCCCCGCCCAGTCGGTCGGTCCGCTGCTGGCCGCCGCAGCCCTCCCGGTCGTAGGCGGTACCCTGCCAGAGTACAGCCTGGCCATCTGGCATGGCTGGAACGCGCCCCTGATCATGAGCCTGGTGGCCATGAGCGGCGGCATCGTGCTGTACCTGCTGCTGCGCAAGCAACTGCGCCTGGGCCGCTTCCCGTACCCACCGGTGATCGAACGCTTCAATGGCAAACGCCTGTTCGAGCACGGCCAGGTGCACCTGATGTTGCTGGCCCGGCACGTCGAGCGCCTGTTCACCACCCGCCGCCTCCAGGCACAACTGTTCATGCTGGTGCTCGCCGCCTTCCTCGCCGGCCTCACGCCCATGCTGTACAGCGGGCTCAGCTGGGGCGACCGGCCCAAGATTCCGGGGTCGGGCGTGTTCGTCGCGCTGTGGCTGATCGCCATTGCCTGCGCCATCGGCGCCGCCTACCAGGCCAAGTACCACCGCCTCGCGGCACTGATCATGGTCAGTGTCTGCGGCCTGATGACCTGCATTACCTTTGTCTGGTTCTCCGCCCCCGACCTGGCCCTGACCCAGCTGGTGGTGGAGGTGGTCACCACGGTGCTGATCCTGCTGGGCCTGCGCTGGCTGCCACGGCGTATCGAAGGCGTATCGCCGCTACCGGGCAGCCTGGAACGCGCGCGCATGCGCCGCCTGCGCGACCTGCTACTGGCAGTGCTGGTGGGTGGCGGCATGGCCGTGCTGTCTTACGCCATGCTGACCCGGCCGACGCCCAACGACATTTCCTCGTTCTACCTGAGCCGGGCGCTGCCCCAAGGCGGCGGCACCAATGTGGTGAATGTCATGCTGGTCGACTTCCGCGGCTTCGATACCCTCGGTGAAATCACCGTGCTGGTGGCCGTGGCGCTGACCGTGTTCGCCCTGCTGCGACGCTTCCGCCCGCCGAAAGAAAGCATGCAGTTGCCGGCGCAACAACGCCAGCTCGCGCCTGATGTGGTCACCGACCTGATCAACCCGCGGCATGCCACCGACACCGCCCTGGGCTTCATGATGGTGCCTGCGGTGCTGGTGCGCCTGCTGCTGCCCATCGCCCTGCTGGTGTCGATGTACCTGTTCATGCGTGGCCACAACCAGCCAGGTGGCGGCTTCGTCGCCGGCCTGGTGATGTCGGTGGCGTTCATCCTGCAGTACATGGTGGCCGGCACCCAGTGGGTAGAGGCGCAGATGAGCCTGCGCCCACTGCGCTGGATGGGCACGGGGTTGCTGTGCGCCACCCTGACAGGGGTCGGTGCCATGCTGCTGGGCTACCCGTTCCTGACCACCCATACCGCCCACTTGCACCTGCCGTTGCTCGGTGATGTGCACGTGGCCAGCGCGCTGTTCTTCGATGTTGGCGTGTACACCGTGGTGGTCGGCTCGACCCTGCTGATCCTCACTGCCCTGGCGCACCAGTCGGTGCGCGCCTACCGCCCGGGCAATTCATCGAAAACCAGCCAAGCAGGAGCCGCCTGATGGAAGAAGTCATTGCAGTCGCCATCGGGGTCCTGGCCGCCTCGGGGGTGTGGCTGATCCTGCGCCCGCGGACCTACCAGGTGATCATGGGCCTGTGCCTGCTGTCGTATGGCGTGAACCTGTTCATCTTCAGCATGGGCAGTCTGTTCATCGGCAAGGAACCGATCATCAAGGATGGCGTCACCCAGGACCTGCTGCACTACACCGACCCGTTGCCGCAGGCCCTGGTGCTGACGGCCATCGTCATCAGCTTTGCCATGACCGCGCTGTTCCTGGTGGTGTTGCTGGCCTCGCGCGGCTTGACCGGTACCGACCACGTGGATGGCCGGGAGCGTGACGAATGAATGGCATGAGCCAACTGATTGTCGCGCCCATCCTGCTGCCACTGTTAACGGCAGCCGTGATGTTGTTGCTGGGGGAGAAACACCGGCGTATCAAGGCCCGCCTCAACCTGCTGTCGACCTTCGCCGGCCTGGCCGTCGCGGTCAGCCTGCTGCTGTGGGTGCGCACCCAGGGCCAGGCGGAGTCGATCGGCGTCTACCTGCCGGGCAACTGGCCTGCACCGTTCGGGATCGTCCTGGTTGTGGACCACCTGTCGGCGCTGCTGCTGACCCTCACCGGGATCATCGGCTTCAGCGCCCTGTTGTTTGCCCGCGCCCGCTGGGACGGGGCCGGGGCCAGCTTCCATGCGCTGTTCCAGATTCAGCTGATGGGCCTGTACGGCGCCTTCCTCACCGCCGACCTGTTCAACCTGTTCGTGTTCTTCGAGGTGCTGCTGGCAGCGTCCTATGGCTTGCTGCTACATGGCTCGGGGCGTGCGCGGGTACGTGCCGGCCTGCACTACATCGCCATCAACCTGTTCGCCTCGTCGCTGTTCCTGATCGGCGCGGCAATGCTGTATGGGGTAACCGGCACCCTGAACATGGCCGATCTGGCGCTGAAGATCCCACTGGTACCGGAGGCCGACCGTGGCCTGCTGCATGCCGGTGCGGCAATCCTGGCCATGGCCTTCCTGGTCAAGGCCGGTATCTGGCCGCTGAACTTCTGGCTGGTGCCGGCCTACTCCTCGGCCAGCGCGCCGGTAGCTGCGTTGTTCGCCATCATGACCAAGGTCGGCCTGTACGCCCTGCTGCGCCTGTGGACCCTGCTGTTCTCCGGGCAGGCTGGGGCCTCGGCGCATTTCGGTGGCGAATGGCTGGTGTACGGTGGCCTGGTCACCCTGGCAGTGGCAGCAGTGTCGATCCTGGCGGCACAACGCCTGGAACGCATGGCGGCGCTCAGCATCCTGGTCTCGGCCGGCACCCTGCTTGGCGCCGTCGGCTTTGCCCAGTCGGCGCTGACGGGTGCGGCGCTGTTCTACCTGGTCAACTCGACCCTGGCACTTTGCGCGCTGTTCCTGCTCGCCGAACTGGTCGAACGCTCGCGCTCGGCCAATGAAGTGCCGCTGGACGAAGAAGAAGATGCCATGCCGCCACCGCTGGAGTCCTTGCACCCACCCAAGGGCATCAACCTCGACGACGAGCAGAAGGTGGTGATCGGCCAGATCATCCCGTGGACGATGGCCTTCCTCGGCCTCAGCTTCATCGCCTGCGCTTTGCTCATCATCGGCATGCCGCCGTTGTCAGGCTTCGTCGGCAAGCTCAACCTGATCAGCGCACTGTTCAACCCGCAGGGTTTGGGCGTGCCGGCCGAGCAGCCGCTGAGTGCGGCGGGCTGGGGCCTGGTGGCGCTGCTGATCCTGTCCGGCATGGCCTCGCTGATCGCCTTCGGGCGCGTCGGCATCCAGCGCTTCTGGAAGCCCGAGGAGCGCCCGTCGCCGGTGCTGCGCCGCTATGAGTGCCTGCCCATCGTCATCCTGCTCGGCCTGTGCATCATCCTCAGCCTCAAGGCCGAGCCATTGCTGCGCTACACCCAGGACACCGCCGCCAGCCTGCAGGCCCCCGATGCCTACATTGAAGCCGTGATGGCCGCCCGGCCGATGCCTGGCCCCACCTCGCTCGACATCCAGGTGCAGCCATGAACCGACTGTTCCCCGCCCCGCTGCTATCGGTTTCGCTGTTCGGCCTGTGGCTGCTGCTGAACCTCTCGGTCAGCCCCGGCAACCTGTTGCTGGGCGCCGCACTTGGCCTGCTGGCGCCACTGCTGATGGCGCCACTGCGCCCACAGCATGCCCACGTGCGTCGCCCAATGGTCATCGCCCGGCTGATAGGCCGGGTAGGCATCGATGTGATCCTGTCCAACCTGCTGGTTGCCCGTGGCGTGCTGCGCGCTGGCAAGCAACCACCACGCTCGGCGTTCGTGCACATTCCGTTGGCCCTGCACGATGCACATGGGCTGGCGGCACTGTCGATGATCACTACGGTAGTGCCCGGCACGGTCTGGTCCGAGCTGGCGCTGGACCGCAGCGTATTGCTGCTGCATGTGTTCGACCTGGACGATGAGGCGGCCTTTATCCAGCACTTCAAGGACACCTATGAACGCCCGCTGATGGAGATATTCCAATGACAGGCCTGCTCGCCAATGCTGTCCTTGCCAGCCTGTTCATCTTCGCCTTGGCCATGGGCCTGGCGCTGATCCGGCTGTTCCGTGGCCCGTCCGCCCAGGACCGGGTGCTGGCGCTGGACTACCTGTACATCCTGGCCATGCTGACCATGCTGGTGCTGGGTATCCGTTATGCCAGTGACACCTACTTCGAAGGTGCCCTGCTGATTGCGCTGTTCGGCTTCGTCGGCTCGTTTGCCCTGGCCAAGTTCCTGCTGCGCGGTGAGGTGATCGAATGACCGAAACCCTGGTACTGCCCTTCTGGCTGGAAGTGGTCACCGCCGCGCTGCTGCTGACCGGCAGCCTGTTCGCGCTGGTCGGAGCAATAGGCCTGGTGCGCCTGAAGGATTACTTCCAGCGCATGCACCCGCCAGCGCTGGCATCGACCATTGGCGCCTGGTGCGTAGCGCTGGCTTCGATCATCTATTTCTCGTGGCTCAAGGAAGCACCGGTACTGCACGCTTGGCTGATTCCCATCCTGCTGTCGATCACCGTGCCAGTGACCACGCTGCTGCTGGCCCGGGCGGCGTTGTTCCGCAAGCGCATGTCGAAAGAGCCAGTGCCTGAAGAAGTCAGCAGCGGCCGCGACCGGGGCAATTGAAGGGCCGCCGCCTCACCCTTGGCTTAGGCGCTGCAGCTCCCGCCGTACCATGGCGGCATAAGGGGGCGGACCAAGCCGGTACAACTCACCCGCCACCCAGTGCAACCAGGCGCCTTGCAGCTCCCCACGCCTGGCCAGCAAACGTTCGGCCTCGGCCACGGCATCTGCCTGGTGCTGTCGATGAAACTCGACACGCGTGACAGGCGCATCGCCGCTGTCGGTCATTCACTGGCCTTGAAGGTGGTCAACTCGCCCTTGCGCCATTTGGCAACCTTGCCGGTCACCGCCTTGAGCAATTTGCCCAAGCCTTCCTGAACCTGCTGTTGCGCGGCGAAAACCAGCATCACGCCATGCCCTTCGCGCAACACGATGCCCTCACCTTCGGGTACCGACACGAAGGCATAATCGCCCACGCCATACACATTCAGTTTGATTTCGCGAAAGCGCATTTCCAGCTTGCCACCTTCACGGCTGGGCAACACCGCAGCGCGGAAGTGATCGCCGACTTTCAATTCAAGGCGCTGCTTGTCATCGACCACCAATGCTTCTTCGGTGTCGATTTCGGCCATGTAAAGGCCTTCGGGGGTTTGTTCGGTAACGTAGATAAAGCGGCCCTGGAACAGCTGGGCCAATTTACCGCGCAAGTCGCCCAAGGCGAACAACGCATGGGTATCAAGTGTACTGACTGCCAATGAAGTAATCCTCAACCGGTTACAACCCGCCCTCTCCCAAGCTCGGGGAGGCACGGCCATTTCTTATCGATAGGCGAAAAGAGTAATAAAGCGATATGCGAAATGTCTGTGCCCGCTGACGATGCAGCGTGCAGGAATCTTTACTCTGGTTTGCCAGATTCGCCCTCAAACGAAGGCGTTTGGCTCATTCCCGACTTGGGAAGCGTGATGCCTGAGATCACTTACCAGAAAACGCAACCATGGGGGTGAGCCTGCAAGTAGACAAGCCCTGGCATCCATGTGCGTATTACCGTAGGACAAATATGCCCGAAAACACCGAAACCCGTCGAGAGGCAAAAAACAATTTCAGGCGGCCAGGCCTTTCTTCAGTTGCTGCTGCCAGGCAGCTTGGCATTCAAGTGCCTCTTCACGCGTGGCGAAGGCGGTGCCCCGACGCTCGCCATTGACCAGCACCACCCAACAGATGCGTTTACCCAGCGCCTGCAAGGTGGCTGGCACTCCCGAACCTATCATCACAGCTACATCGACCCGGCTATTCATCATGCCCTCCGGCACTTAGTTAGCACCCTAACGATAGCGTTATGATACGCCTGCCCACCGGGAGAAAACAGCGCTTCGCGGTACAGCACTGTTACGTTCGGGACAACAAAACCGGTATCAGCAAAAAACGCAAAAAGCCCCAGGGATTGCTCCGTGGGGCTTGGCACCGCGCGCGGGTTTATACCTGGCGCTGGTGGCGGTCGAGCTGCTCGTGGCGCTCTTGCGCTTCGATGCAGTACTTGGTGGTCGGGCTGATCAGCAGGCGCTTAAGGCCAATTGGCTCACCGCTGTCATCGCACCAGCCGAAGCTCTCGTCGGAGATACGGTCCAGCGCCATTTCCAGCTGAGGCAGCAGGCGCTGGTCGCGGTCGATGGCATTGACCAGCCAGCTACGCTCTTCTTCGACCGACGCCACATCGGCAGGATCCGACGGAGTGTCCAGGCCTTCGATGGTGGCACGGCTGAGCTCGATGCGTTCATGGGTTTCGACTTTCATCGACTGCAGCAGGCCAGTGAAGAAAGCCAGCTGGTCAGCGTTCATGTAGTCATCGGCCGACATGGCCAGCAACTGTTCCTTGGTCATCGATTTCTCTATGAAAAAATGTGCATTGGGGCGATTCGGGTGCCGCCGACGCCTTGGCATCGGCAGCGGAAATTTTCAAGCGCCAACCGGCACTCTTTCTCAGGGGGCGGCAGTCTAAGGCGCCACGTCGCGTGGAGCAACTGCAATCGGGTGCAAATTTGCTTCCAGTGCTTACAATCCGCCGGTCGGCACCGCGGCTCTGCTGTATAGCCAGTAGTAAACCGTATTTCTGGCTGCGGCCATATCGCCGGCTTTTGATCTTGATCTTGATCTTGATCTTGATCTTGATCTTCGCGACTTCAGGAGGCCGAACGCAGGCCTTGCGGAGGGAGGTGACGGGCATGGATGCCCGTCAAGCGCTGGGCCCCAGGATGGGGCCTGCAGCGCGGTCCTCCCGGGAGCGAGGCCGGAGTGAGGGAACCCCGGAGCGCAGCGCAGGGGCCGGATGATCGGAGCGCAGCGTTTTTTGGTTACTTTTTGTCGCGTTTGACAAAAAGTGACTCGCCGTAAGGGCGAAAAGGTGAATATGCGTCGCCATCGCAAATGGCCTATGCGCGAGCTAAAAACCACCACTGTTTCGCTTTCGCTTGTCGCTTGAAGGCGTCCGTTGTCACGGGGCAGGTCCACCAAAAAACGCTGGCTCTCATCATCCGGACCCTAAGCTTCGCTCCGGGGTCCCCTCGCTCCGGGTTCCTGAAGTCGCAATCTGCGTCGCCTGAACTACCGCGCACTTAAAAGCAAAAGCAAAAGCAAAAACAACGGCAACGGCAACGGCAACGGCAACGGCAACGGCACGAACCGAGTCTGATCAGCGATTCTTGAACTGCGCCTCGCGCTTGGCGATGAAGGCGGCCATGCCTTCTTTCTGGTCTTCGGTAGAGAACGCCGCATGGAACACCCGACGCTCAAAGCGCACGCCCTCGCTAAGGGTAACTTCGAACGCGCGATTGACGCTCTCCTTGACCATCATGCTCACCGGAATCGACTTGCTGGCAATGGTCGCCGCTACTTTCAGCGCCTCTTCCACCAACTCTGCCTGCGGCACGATGCGCGCCACCAGGCCAGCACGCTCGGCCTCTTCGGCCCCCATCAGGCGACCGGTCAGGCACAGTTCCATGGCCTTGGCCTTGCCCACCGCACGGGTGAGCCGCTGGGTGCCGCCCATGCCCGGCAGCACGCCAAGGTTGATTTCCGGCTGACCAAACTTGGCGTTGTCCGCGGCAAGGATAAAGTCACACATCATCGCCAGCTCGCAGCCACCGCCCAAGGCGAAGCCGGATACCGCAGCAATGATCGGCTTGCGCCGGTTGGCAATGCGGTCAGCGTCGCTGAACAGGTCATCGACGTAGATCTGCGGGTATTGCAGGTCGGCCATTTCCTTGATGTCGGCGCCAGCGGCAAAGGCCTTGGCCGAGCCCGTGAGCACCACACAACCGATGCTCGAATCACGCTCGAGCTGGTCCAGGGCCTGGTTGATCTCGCCAACAATCTGCGCGTTCAGCGCATTCAGTGCCTGCGGGCGGTTGAGGGTAATCAGCCCGACCTTGCCGTGAATGTCCAACAGGATGGTTTCGAATGCCATGCAGTCTGCTCCTTCAAAGATTGCGCGCAATGACCATGCGCTGAATGTCGCTGGTGCCTTCGTAGATCTGGCAAACCCGAACGTCGCGGTAGATCCGCTCCAGCGGGAAGTCACTCAGATAGCCATAACCGCCCAGGGTCTGCAAGGCATCCGAACAGACCTTTTCGGCCATTTCCGAGGCAAACAGCTTGGCCATGGACGCTTCCACCAGCGCCGGTCGCCCGGCGTCACGTAGCGCGGCGGCGTGCAGCACCATCTGCCGGGCCACGGCAATTTTCGTCGCCATGTCGGCCAGGCGGAAGGCCACGGCCTGGTGTTCGATCAGCGCCTTGCCAAAGCTTTGCCGCTCATTGGCATAGTCCCGCGCCACTTCAAACGCCGCACGGGCCATGCCCACAGCCTGCGAGGCGATACCGATGCGCCCGCCTTCCAGGTTGGCCAGGGCAATCTTGTAGCCCTCGCCTTCTGCGCCCAGGCGGTTGGCCACCGGCACACGCACATTGTCGAAGACGATCTGGCAGGTGTCCGACGCGTGCTGGCCGAGCTTGTCCTCCACCCGCGCGACCTGGTAGCCCGGCGAATCAGTGGGCACGATAAAGGCGCTGATCCCGCGCTTGCCGGCCTCTGGATCGGTCACTGCAAACACGATCACTACCCCGGCGTTCTGCCCGGAGGTGATGAACTGCTTGCTACCATTGAGCACATAGTGGTCACCGTCCAGCCGCGCTCGGGCCTTCAGGCTGCTGGCATCGGAGCCAGCCTGCGGTTCGGTGAGGGCAAAGGCACCCAGCATCGCGCCAGTTGCCAGGGGGGTGAGGAACTGCGCCTTCTGCTGCTCGCTGCCAAAACGCAGGATCGGTACACAGCCTACCGAGTTGTGCACGCTCATGATGGTCGAGCAGGCACCATCGCCAGCGGCGATTTCTTCCAGGGCCATGGCGTAAGCCACGTAACCGGTGTCGCTGCCGCCCCACTGTTCCGGGACCAGCATGCCGAACAGGCCCAGCCCCGCCATCTCCTCGATGGCCTCCTTGGGGAAGCGGTGTTCCTTGTCCCACTGCTCGGCAAATGGTTTCAGGCGTTCCTGGGCAAAGGCGCGTACCGCATCGGCGATCTGTTGTTGCTCGTCAGTTACCAGCATGGTTCACCTCAGTACAGGCATTCGACGGCCATGGCCGTGGCCTCGCCGCCGCCAATGCAGATGGCCGCCACGCCGCGGCGCAGGTTGTTCTGGCGAAGGGCCGACAGCAGGGTCACCAGGATGCGTGCGCCCGAAGCGCCGATCGGGTGGCCAAGGGCGCAGGCGCCGCCGTGGATGTTGACCTTGTGGTGGGGCAGGTCGAGGTGTTTCATGGCCGCCAGGGTGACCACGGCAAAGGCCTCGTTGATCTCGAACAGGTCGACGTCGGCCAGGTTCCAGCCGGTGCGTTTCATCAGCTTGTCGATGGCGCCGATCGGCGCGGTCGGGAACAGCGCCGGGGTGTCGGCGAAGGCCGCGTGGCCATGGATGACTGCCAGTGCTTCAAGGCCGCGCTTGTCGGCTTCGGAGCGACGCATCATTACCAGCGCCGCAGCGCCGTCGGAAATCGAGCTGGAGTTGGCTGCGGTCACCGTGCCACCTTCACGGAAGGCGGGCTTGAGCTGCGGGATCTTGTCCAGGCGCGCCTTGGGCGGCTGCTCGTCATCTTTGATAACGCGCTTTTCCTTGCCCTCGGTAACTTCAACCGGCACGATCTCGGCGGCAAAACGGCCGCTGCTGATCGCGTCCTGCGCACGGGTAAGCGAGGTGATAGCGAACTGGTCCTGGGCTTCGCGACTAAACGCATTGGCCTGGGCGCAGTCTTCGGCGAAGGTGCCCATCAGGCGGCCTTTGTCATAGGCGTCTTCCAGGCCGTCCATGAACATGTGGTCGATGATCTTGCCGTGGCCCATGCGATAGCCGCCACGGGCCTTGTCCAGCAAGTACGGGGCGTTGGTCATGCTTTCCATGCCCCCCGCCACCACCACGTCTGCGGTGCCGGCCAGCAGCAGGTCATGGGCCATGATCGCGGCCTGCATGCCCGAGCCGCACATCTTGTTCAGGGTGGTGCAGGTGGTGTGCTTGTCCAGCCCGGCCCCCAGTGCGGCCTGGCGTGCTGGCGCCTGGCCCAGCCCGGCCGGCAGCACACAGCCGAACAGCACTTGCTCGACACTGGCAGCATCGATGCCGGCACGTTCCACGGCACCACGAATGGCCGCACTGCCCAGTTGCGGCGCGGTCAGGCTTTTCAGGTCGCCCTGCAGGCCGCCCATGGGCGTGCGCACGGCGCTGACGATAACAATCGGATCATTGGCGAGGGTCATGTTCGCTCTCCTTACTTGGCAGCCATGCGCAGTGCACCGTCGAGGCGGATCACCTCGCCGTTGAGCATGCTGTTCTCGATGATGTGACGGGCCAGCGCAGCGTATTCCTGCGGGCGGCCCAAACGTGGCGGGAACGGCACGCCGGCAGCCAGCGAAGCACGCACTTCCTCGGTCATGCCAGCCATCATCGGCGTTTCGAAGATGCCCGGGGCGATGGTCATCACGCGGATGCCGAAGCGTGCCAGTTCGCGCGCGGCCGGCAAGGTAAGGCTGGTAATCGCGCCCTTGGAGGCAGCATAGGCAGCCTGGCCGATCTGGCCGTCATAGGCAGCGATGGAGGCGGTGTTGATGATCACGCCACGCTCGCCGGCCTCATCAGCAGCCCCTTCAGCCATGGCTGCAGCGGCCAGGCGCAGCAAATTGAAGCTGCCGACCAGGTTGACGTTGATAACCTTGGCGAAGCTGGCCAGGCCATGCGGACCTTGCTTGCCCAGCACTTTCTCGGCACCAACGATGCCGGCGCAATTGACCAGCCCTTGCAAGCTGCCAAAGGCGCTGACGGCTGCATCGACGGCCGCCTGGGCAGCCTGCTCGTCGCTGATGTCAGCCACGGCGAAGCGGGCGTTGTCACCCAGCTCACGGGCCTTGGCCTCGACGGCCTGGGCATTGAGGTCGACCAGCATGACCTTGGCGCCGGCCTCGACCAGCATCTGCGCAGTGGCAGCACCCAACCCGGAGGCGGCGCCGCTGACAATGAAGTGTTTATTGGCTATGTGCATGATCGGTTTCCTTTCAGACGCTGGCAGGGGTGGCCTGTTGCGCTTGTTGTTTGGCGACTTCCTGGTTGCGCAGGATGAAGCGTTGCAGCTTGCCGCTCGGGGTCTTGGGCAGCTCGCTGACGAATTCGATTTCCCTGGGGTAGGCATGCGCGTAGAGGCGCTGGCGCACGTGCTGGCGCAAGGTTTCTTCCAGCTCGACGCTGCCCACATGGCCGTTGGCCAAAACCACGAAGGCCTTGATCAGCTCAGTACGCTCGGGGTCCGGCTTGCCAATCACCGCTGCCTCGATCACCGCCGGGTGCTCGATCAATGCACTTTCCACATCGAACGGGCCGACTCGGTAACCGGAGGTAGTGATAACGTCGTCGCTGCGGCCAACGAAACTGATGCTCCCGTCCTGGTTCAGCTCCACCGTGTCGCCGCTGAGGTAGTACTTGCCGACGAAGGCCTTGGTTGCCTGGCCGTGGTAGCCGGCGAACCAGCACAATGGCGACTGCTCGCGGTCAACCGCGAGAATGCCTGGCTGGCCAGCTGGCAGTTCGTTACCTTGGGCATCCAGCACCACGATGCGATGGCCGGGGATGGCGAAGCCGGCCGAGCCCAGGTGCACCGGATGCACCAGGCCATGATGATTGCACAGCACCATGCCCAGCTCGGTCTGGCCGTAGTGGTCGTGAATGGTCACGTCCAGTTCCTCGGCGAACCAGCGGATCACCTCCGGGTTGAGGGGTTCTCCGGCGCTGCTGACCACACGCAGGCGGCCTTTGACCGGTGCCGAAAATGCCTTGCCCGCGGCAATCAACAAGCGATACGCCGTGGGCGAGCCAGCCAGGTTTGTGATACCCAGCTTGTCGATTACCTGGGCACAGCTTTCAACGCTGAACGGGCCATCGTAGAAGGTGGTGGCATGGCCCAGCGACAATGGGCCGGTGACGGCGTAATACAGGCCGTAGGCCCAGCCCGGGTCGGCCAGGTTCCAAAAGTTGTCCTCGGGGCGCAGGTCGATGGCATCCCGCATGTAACCCTGGAACGCGACAATGGCACGCAATGGCACTTCCAGGGGTTTCGCCGGGCCGGTGGTGCCGGAGGTGAACATCAGCAAAAACGGGTCGTTGCCCGAGCGCATGACCGGTTCACATACCGGCGAGGCAGCATCCAGGCATTGCTGAAAATCCAGCTCGCCACTGCGGGCCCTGACCGTGATGATCGATGGGCAGGCCTGCACCTCGTCCAGCTTGGCACGGTTGTGGCTGTCGGTGACGATAACGCGGGCGCGGGACTGTTCAAGGCGGTGTTCGATGGCCTTGGGGCCGAACGCGGTGAACAGCGGCTGGTACACCGCACCGAGACGCCAGGTGGCGAGAATGGTGACCAGCAACTCGGGAGTACGCGGCATCAGGCCCGCCACCCGGTCCCCTGCACCCACGCCCTGCGCCTTGAGCACATTGGCAAAGCGGGCCGCCTGTGCCTTGAGCTGATCAAAACTGTAGCGTGCGCTGTTGCCATCGCGGTCTTCGTGGATCAGCGCCAGCTTGCCGTCACCGGCATGGCGGTCACAGCATTCGACACAGGCATTGAGGGCTTCGAGGTGGCCATGCAGCGCCGCGCTAGCGGCCTGGGCAGGGTCGAACGCTCGAGCGGCCTCGGCGTAATCACGCATCGTCGGACTCCTGGTTTATTGTTTTTGGAGTTGAACCATAAGTCCGATGATGTTCGCGCCGCTCAACCGCGGCGGCAATGGCCAAAGTTGTCAATCTGGATGACCGGTTTGGCCGCTGCCGGCCTCAGGCCTGGCCGCGCTCCTTGCCATATAACAGTTGGTGAGTCAGGCGCACCAACAGGGCTCGCTCGTCCTGGTCGCGTTCGATGACCAGGTCGTCAAGGCGCTGGGTGACTTCAGCGGGGGCAAGTTCAGCACGTTGCTGCTCTATAAGCTGTACGCGGTCCCGATAGAAACGCTCCAGGTTGGTGAAGTACTCGCTGCTCCGTTCGCGCAGGTAACGCTGCCAGAACTCGCGCTGTGCAAGACTGCGCGAGAGGTTGAGCAATGTTTCAGCATCCTTGACTCGACGCAACGCCTGCGCAATCGCTGCATCGCTAACCCCCGCCGTTTCGCTGGCATCCATGGTCTGCGGCTGGAAGGGCAACTGCAGTACCTCGTGCAGCTTGACTCGGAAATACAGGTTGATCGTGTCGATGGTATCGTCGTCAACAAACTGCCCCTGGGCTGCGCGTCGGGCTGTTTCGGCAGTGGCACGTCGTTCGACTTGCTCCAGGCGGAACAACCCCCGCCCAAGATTGAGCAACTGATTACCGCGATCAGGTGAGGTGTTGTTTTCAGCCTGGGCAATCGCTGCCCGCTTTAGCAAATCGCTGAAGCGGCGAACGACGCGGTTGATCGAGCCGAACGGGGGGCGCAACTCGGCGAACACTTCCAAACGCAAAGCCGTATTGCTGCACAAGGCATCCAACAGCGTCCACAGGTTGCCCCGCAGGTACTCGCTGGCGTTGACATAGTCGGTAGTGCGTTCCAACTGCTCAACCAGCGCAAACAAACCGACGCTGTCAGGCATGCCTGCCAATTCATCCCACTGCCGCCCTCGCGCCTCCAAAGTGCTGGCCTCGCTACCCTCCACCCAAAGCGAACGTGCCCGTTGCAGCCCTTTCAACGACGGCGCAGGCATCACACCCTCTTCCAGAATGACATCGAAGGCATACAGGCGCTGCACGTCATACGTGCTCAGGGGGTTGCGCATCACCACGAATATGTGCCGAAAGTACTGCGGCATCCTCAGGACAACTTCCGGTATTACCTTCAGGTGATTACCACTCAGGTTCACTTTTTCAAGCGAGCTGCAGAGTTCGAGGCCACTCGGCCAGACGCCCAGCCGGCAATGCTGCAAATCCAGCTCACGCAAATGAGACAGCTGGTTGTAGGGCACAGGATATTGCCCCAATGGGTTGTAACTCAGGTCTACCGCTTCCAGTCGTGGGAGGCGGTTGATTGCGCTGATGGAGCTGATGTTCAAGTGAATGTTGTTACGAGCCAGGCGTAAGGTGCGCAGTTCGATAAGGTAGGCGATACCGATCGGTACTGCAGATAGCTGGTTACCGACGAGGTTAACCTCGGTCAGGGCCGTAAGGCCGTGGAGGAAGTCCACCGGTACAACGGTGACCGCGGTGTCGTTGATCACTAATGAAACGAGGCGAGGGAAGTCCACCGACAACGGCAATGACGGGAGTGTCGTGATGCTTGGCCCCTCCAGCCTGAGGCGCTGGCCAATGGTGTTTCCTTCGCTGTCGTAAACCTGTTCGCCCTGGAAACGCCAAGCCCTGCGAATGCTGTCAGCGACAACCTTTCGGCACGGTTGGCGGGCCTCGTTCAATTCGCTGCCATACCATTGGTTGAGTGCCCGATCCAATCGGTTGTAGCTATCCTCCAGATCAAGCAGGTGCTGGAATGCCTGATCACCGAAACCTTGCAGCCGTATGGCCTCTTGCTCGAGCTCGACGTCACCGAGCCCTCGGTACAGTACCCCCAGGCGGGCGCGCAACAGCTGCTGCAGGCCGGTACCGGCTTCGCCGCGGCCGCTCAGCAGATAGCCGACCCTGCCATTGGTCAAACGCTGGCCCGGGTTGAACCACGGGGCTTGCTCACGCCATCCGAGCAGGTGCAGGCGGGCGGTGCGCGTGTCGGGCACCAAGGCCTGGAGCTTGGCACGCAATAGCGCGGCAGGCTGCTCAGCGGGCAACCCCATTCGGCCAAGCTGTTCGGGCGTCAGCAAAGCGGCAAGGGCCTGAAAGATCGTGCGTGGTTCGGCGACTTCCGCGGAATGTTCATAGCCCTGCCCATCGAACAAGCGAAAACGTCCGTGGACATGGACCATTGACACGGTTTCACCCTCGGTCGACATGGCCGACAACCGGGTCAGCAAACGACCGTAGGGCGAGCCGTCACGTAACTCCACCCCGAGCTGCGTAGGCCAGTTGGGCAGCCTCGACAGCAGGTTGATCACCAGTTCCCCGGCCTCGTCTGTGTAAGCACTGCTTAGAAACACGCCCTGCACTGCCCGGTCCAGCCGCGCCACCTGCGACAAGAAGCGCGCCTTGGTCGCCATCTTCACAGACAGCCTGCCGAGCCTGGAAAGCTTGGCCTGGGCGTTATCGGCTTCGGCCACGACCTCCGCGACATAGGCGTCAGGCAAGTGGGGGAAATCACGCTTTACCAACCTGGCTACGGGGTCATCCGGCAGCCTGAACCGGGTCAGATGCTGCAGCAGAGGCCCCTCCAGCTGGGGTTGCTGCTGCAGTAAAGCGGCTTTGAGGGCGGCCGGATCCAGGTCCGTCATTCCAGGCCGGGCCAGGCACCACGCCTGGATCTCGGCATCCCCCCCCACCACCGATGCATCGCCAAGCGATGTGAAGAATGCCTCGATACGGGTGTTGGCATCGAAACGCCGCAAGGTCTCGCGCAGGGTAACCGGCAGCGGGCGGTTCTCAATTATAAGGCCGCGGAGTATGTCCTTGTTCATGCCCGCCATGTGTACGATCTGCTGTGCATGTTCGGTGCTCAGCAGTGCCTGGAACGGCCACAACGTATCGAGCATGCGGGCGCTGTCATCCCAGGTCTGCGGGCGAGCCGACCGCACATGCCAACTGCGCTCGCCATTGAACTCCACGACCGGTCCAAAGGTTTCATCACCGCGTGGATGACGCAGCCGCCACGGCCCCTGCACCTGCGGGCGATGAACCTCATGGTAGCGATCACCACTGCGCATCCAGCGGCGTGTACCGCTGCCATACAAGCCATCATCAGCCAGGGTGCGTTCATCGGGCGTCGACTCGTAGACCGTGAGGTCGCTGGACCATAACCTTTGCTGGCCATTGTCCAGCCTCACTGGCTCAAGGCCATCGACGAACCGGCTGCGCACGAAGTGGCCGGTAGCTCCGATCACCGCACCCGTCACCGCAACCTGGGCCAAGGTCTCAGCCACACCAAGCAGGTGCTCCAGCGCTTCATGCTGGTGGCCGTACGCCCAGTCCGTCACACCTTCGTAAACCCCGGAAACGGTTTGTACCAGCATTCGCCCCAGCAACAACTCACCCACCACGGGGACAAACATGCCGGCCAGATTGGCCACGTCCCAGCCCAGCGACTTCCAGCTTGCCTGGCGCTGTTTGGCCGCCCGCGCATCAGCTTGTGCCAGCGGCACCAATAGCAGGCTGGCGTCGCTTTTTATCCGTTTTACTTGCTGCTCGACCAGCCGTACGAACACGTCCCCCTGGCCAGTCGTGCCATCCATCTGCAGGTCAGCCTCTGGGTCTTTGAGACGTGTCTGAAGCAGTTGCACGAAGTCCTGACGGTCCTCAAGCGCAATCAACTGGATAAAGTACTCCTGATATTCAGGTGCATTCAGCCGCTTGACCATGGCCTGATGCATCTGCCCCAGCGTGAGGAAGTGATGCAAGGCCTGCGACGGGTCGCTGGGAAGATAGAGGACCCAGCCACTTGCCTCGCCAGCTGCGTCACGCAACGCGATCACCAAGGCATCTGCCACAGGCTTGCCGAGCATGGTCAACAACCCTGGGTAACCTTGCAGGTGCAGGCCCTCAGTGTGCTTGGCATCCGCCACCTCGGCCAGCGCCTCACACACCTGCTCGTTCAGTTCACCCTGGACCACTGCCAGCTCAGCAGCCAGCCGGAGCCCCGCACGCTTTTCCGCGACAAGCAGCTTGCACGTTTGAGCGTTGAAGGTTTGATCAATCAGGGTTTGATACAACCTGCCAGTGTCCAGATCCCTGCACGCTTTCACAAAGGCATCGTCGACGCGATAGAGCACCTTGCGCCCGCCGTTGACGACAAACTCACCGCGTAGCGGCGTGGCGCCGCTGGGAAAGTTCTGCATGAGACGCAGCAGCGCGGATTGGCGCACCTCGATAGTCCCCAGGGAAAAACCGAGAAAGCCGTCGCTAACCACCCCGCCCTCGGGTTCAAGCCATTCAAGCTCGTTCAGTTTACTGCCCGCGGGGAGCCGGCCCTCGAGCAACGTGCCAAGCTTGTCCAGGGCGAAGATTTGCAGCGGGACAAGCCCCCGAGTGGCTGCGCGTACGTTGTCCTGCCCGGCCTTGTGGTCCTTGAACAGGTTGCGCAGGCGTTTGATTTGTTGCGGGGTCGCTGCACGTAACCATTCGGGCAGCAGCGTGCCGATGAAGGCATCGGTCGCGCTGGCGCGCGTTGGAGTCTGGGCAGTAGGGATTTCGGTGGGGTTGGCCATGATTGGGGGCGATCTTTGTTGACATGGGGAACACCCACTCTGTCAGCTGATCCGCGCCGTCATCAGGGGGAACCTCAGCCACCGGCCCCAGGGTCTACATGAAACGCCTCGAGAGGAAGGGCAGGCGAGGCGTGTTTCAGCTCAGCTTCATCCAGTATCAAGGCTTTTCCTGTGCGGGCGCTTGCCGCCCCAGTACCAGGCTTCGGTAATGCCCCGGATTGCAACCGAACCACTTGCGAAAAGCCTTGTAGAACGAACTGCTGTCGGCAAAGCCCAACCGCTCGGCGATCTCGCCAAGGCCCACCGCGGGGTCGGACAACCAGGCAATGGCCTGCTCGCGGCGTACGCTGTCCTTGAGCCCTTGGTAGGTTTGCCCCTCCTCCACCAGGCGCCGGCGCAAGGTTGAAAGAGAGATGCACAACCCGCCAGCCACGGCTTCGGCATCCGGCAAGCCGGCCGGGTCCATGCGCCGCAACTGATCACGGATGCGCCGCGCCAGGCTGGCGGGGTCACGGTATTTCACCAGGATATTATCCGGCGCACCGGCGAGAAACCGCTGCAACTCCTCTTCGCTGCGCTTTAGCGGCAGTTCCAGGCAATCAGACGCGATGATCATGCGCGTACGCGGGCGCTCAAAGCAGAGGTTTTCCGAAAACATCACCCGATAGTCGTCACAGAACGGCGGCTCGGCACAGCGCAGGTCAATGGCCAGGATAGGGATGCGCCGCCCGGCCAGCCAGCAGGCCACCCCATGCACGATCATCCAGAACGTGAAATAGGTGAATGCGCGGCGCGGTTCGTCACGCGGTTCGTTGATGACGATCTCCGCCAGGCCTTCCTGGCGCACCAGGCTGGGCTGCATGTCTTCGAGCATCAGCGACAGGAACGCCAGCGCGGTTTCCAGGCCGGCGCCCAAGGTCGGCTGACCCATGCTGGCACGGCACATGAACGCCAGGCTGCCGCTGCGCAGGCCGCGCGGATCCATCGCGAAAAACTCATCGTTGCAGCGCCGTGCCAGCAAGCGCCACAGCCGAGCATAGGACTCGGCACTGACCCGCGCCTCTGGCAGGTGCAATTGCTCAACGGCAATGCCTGCCCGGGCCAGCAAGCCGCTATCAGGCTTACCGGCGGGGCAGGTCTGCAACAGCGCTTCGCGCACCAGTTGCATCGAAATCGTATCTTTGTCGCTCATCGACGGTCCTGTCGGCTGGTTGCCGGCCATCTTAGGCTGCCACGCTGAAAACAGCCATCACAGCCCCGCCGCCAGCCCCAGGAATGCCTGGATAAGGCGCAATTCTCGACGACGCTCCAGACAACCAATCAAGTGTTGGTTGATCAGGCCCTCGCCAGATAATGGTCGTGCGACCACCCGTGGGTCATTGGCCACTTCAGTGGATGAAACAACGCCAATACCCAACTCCGAGGCCACCGCCTCGGTCACCGCCTCACGGCTGTCCAGCTCCAGCAATACACGCGGTTGCACACCCGCCTTGGTGCAGGCCTTGTCGAAGGTACGCCGGGTGGTGGAGCTGGGTTCGCGCAGCACCATGATCTGCTGGTGCAGCTTGGCCAACGGCAAGTCTTCCTCATCGCTCGCCCAGGCATGCCCCGCCGGCAACAAGGCACACAGGCGAGACTCACAAAGACTTTGCAAATGCAGCCCCTTGCGCGGCTCGATCTCGGTCAGCACAGCCACGTCGGCATGCTCGCTGAGCAACGCAGCCAGGGTTTCCTGAGCATTGCCCAGGCGCAGGTTGACGGTGATGCCCGGGTAGCGCTCGCGCAACAGCGCCAGCATCGGCATCACCCGGTGCGGGCCATCGGCTGCCACCTCCAGGCGCCCGGTCAGCAACTGGCGATTGGCTTCGAGCATGGCCTGTGCTTCTTCGGCCAGGCCAAACATGGCGCGGGTGATGGCCGCCAGGCGGATGCCTTCTTCAGTCAACTCCACACGCCGTGCGGTGCGCCGCAGCAAGGTGATCTGGTAGTGCTCCTCCAGGGCCTTGACGTGCCCGGTCACCGCCGGCTGGCTGATGAACAGGCGCTCGGCAGCACGCGTAAAACTGCCCTCTCGGGCCACCGCGTCGAAGGCACGTAGCTGGAACAGGTTCATATTTATCGGCCTGACTTATAGCTGGGATAACAACAAACAATTTGATTGATGACAGCCCGAATTGCAACCTAGGCCCCGTAGTTTCACTCCACCGCTTGTGAGGAAAAACGGAATGAGCAACGCCCCTATCTTGCTGACCCCCGGTCCCCTGACCACATCAATCCGCACCCGCCAAGCCATGCTGGTGGACTGGGGCTCCTGGGACCGTGACTTCAACCAGCTGACTGCCAGCGTCTGCGAACAACTGCTGGCGATCATCGACGGCACCGCCAGCCACCACTGCGTGCCCCTGCAAGGCAGCGGCACCTTTGCCGTGGAAGCCGCCATCGGCACCCTGGTGCCACGCGACGGCAAGGTCCTGGTGCTGATCAATGGCGCTTATGGCCAGCGCCTGGCAAAGATCTGCAAAGTGCTGGGCCGCACCTACAGCACCTTCGAAACCGCCGAAGACCAGCCCACCACTGCCGCTGATGTCGACAGGCTGCTGGCTGCCGACCCGGCCGTGACCCACGTGGCGCTGATCCACTGCGAAACCAGCACCGGCATCCTCAACCCGCTGCCCGAAATCGCCCAAGTGATCAAACGCCACGGCAAGCGCCTGATCATCGATGCCATGAGCTCGTTCGGCGCGCTGCCGATCGATGCCCGCGAAATCCCCTTCGAAGCGCTGATCGCCGCCTCCGGCAAGTGCCTGGAAGGCGTACCCGGCATGGGCTTCGTCTTCGCCGAAAAAACCGCCCTGGCCGCCGCCGAGGGCAATGCCCACTCGCTGGCCATGGACCTGTACGACCAGCACGCCTACATGGCCAAGACCGGCCAGTGGCGCTTCACCCCGCCCACCCATGTGGTCGCGGCCCTGCACGAAGCACTGCAGCAATACAACGAGGAAGGCGGCCTGCCTGCGCGCCACCAACGCTATGCCGACAACTGCAAGACCCTGCTCGACGGCATGGCCGCCATCGGGCTGCGCAGCTTCCTGCCAGCTGACATCCAGGCGCCGATCATCGTCACCTTCCACGCACCAAACGATCCCCGCTACCAGTTCAAGGACTTCTACGAGCGGGTCAAGGCCAAGGGCTTCATCCTCTACCCGGGCAAGCTGACCCAGGTCGAAACCTTCCGCGTCGGCTGCATTGGCGTGGTCGGTGCAGATGGCATGCAGGCCGCCGTGAATGCCGTGGCCGAAGTGCTGCGGGAAATGGAAGTGCTGGACATCTGACCCTTTGCCCACCCGAATTCAGGAATTAGCGCACATGAACTACAGCAACCCCACCCAGCTGCAAGCCGCCATCCTCGACTGGGCCGGCACCGTGGTCGACTTCGGCTCTTTCGCCCCCACCCAGATCTTTGTCGAGGCCTTTGCCGAGTTCGACGTGCAAGTGTCCATCGAGGAAGCCCGTGGCCCGATGGGCATGGGCAAATGGGACCACATCCGCACCCTGTGCGACGTGCCGGAAATTGCCGAACGCTACCGCAAGGTGTTCGGCCGCACGCCGACCGACGACGACGTCACCGCCATCTACAACCGCTTCATGCCGCTGCAGATAGAGAAGATCGCCGTGCACTCGGCGCTGATCCCCGGTGCGCTGGACACCCTTACCGGGCTTCGCCAGGATGGCCTGAAGATCGGCTCGTGCTCGGGCTATCCGAAGGTAGTGATGGACAAGGTGGTGGAACTGGCGGCGCAGAACGGCTACGTGGCCGACCACGTGGTGGCCACCGACGAAACCCCTAACGGCCGACCATGGCCAGCCCAGGCCCTGGCCAACGTGATTGCACTCGGTATTGACGATGTGGCGGCCTGCGTGAAGGTCGACGACACCGTGCCAGGCATTCTCGAAGGCCGCCGTGCCGGCATGTGGACCGTGGGACTGGTGTGCTCGGGCAACGCGCTGGGGCTGACCTGGGAAGGCTTCCGGGCGCTGAGCGCCGAGAAGCTGGAAAGCGAGCGCACGCGCATCCACGCACTGTTTGCCAGCTCGCGTCCGCACTACCTGATCGACACCATCAACGAACTGCCTGAAGTGATCGCCGACATCAACCGGCGCCTGGCCAAAGGCGAGATGCCACAA
Organism: Pseudomonas sp. YNh; assembly: GCF_037993085.1. Classification (NCBI taxonomy): domain Bacteria; kingdom Pseudomonadati; phylum Pseudomonadota; class Gammaproteobacteria; order Pseudomonadales; family Pseudomonadaceae; genus Pseudomonas; species Pseudomonas sp. YNh. The sequence continues at coordinate 31,621 of NZ_JBBMRJ010000025.1, forward strand.
GCCTTCTGAAGCCGTGCACAAGGCCTGCAGGAGCCGCCTCATGTCGTGATCGGGCTGCGCAGCAGCCCCGGCAATCCAGCCCTTTTTGCTGAATCCGAGGGGCCGCTCTGCGGCCCGATCGTGACATAAGGCCGCTCCTGAAGGACCGCGCCAGCCGGCCAAATCAAGCAGGCAATCTGGGTCGCTTTTCAGCCTGGATCTGTACATTGAGTTGCCGCTGCAAGTTCCCAAAAATGGGTCATCCCTGTCCTGAGATGCCCAGCCCCCAATGAGCACACACACCCGCACCAGCCGCCTTACCGTCTCGCAACTGGTAGCCATGAAAGGCCGGCAGAAGATCGTTTCGCTCACCGCCTACTCAAGCTCCATTGCCCGGGTGATCGACCCGCTGGTCGACTTCATCCTGGTCGGCGATTCCACGGCCATGGTCGGCTACGGCCGCCCGTCCACCCTGGGCATGCGCCTGGACGAGACCATCGCCCACACCCGCGCTGTGGTCGACAGCACCCGCCTGGCCTGCGTGGTCGCCGACATGCCGTTTGGCAGCTACCAGGAATCCCGCGAACAAGCCTTTCGCAACTGCGCCCAGGTATTGGCCCGCACCGGCTGCGATGCGCTCAAGCTGGAGGCCAACCAGGCGTTGGCGAGCACCGTCGAATTCCTGGTCGCACGGGGTATCCCGATCATGGCGCACATCGGCTTGATGCCGCAGTTCGTCAATGCCATGGGCGGCTACAAGGCTCAGGGGCTGACCCCTGGCAGCGCTGCAGCCCTGCGCGCCGATGCGCAGGCGAACCTGCATGCGGGTGCTTTCAGCCTGCTGCTCGAAGGCGTGGCGGAGCCCGTGGCCCACGCCATCACCCAGGCCAGCGATAAACCGACCATTGGCATTGGCGCCTCACCCGCCTGCGATGGCCAGGTGCTGGTCACCGAAGACCTGCTGGGGCTGGGGGGTGACCACGTGCCACGCTTCGTCAAGCAGTATGCCGACGTCGGCCAGGTGATCCGCGAGGCCTGCACCCGCTATGCAGACGAAGTGCGCGACGGGGCGTTCCCTGCCTTGCACCACTGCTACGGGGTTTGAGCTTCGGCCTGAATCGCCTCGACAAGGCATTGCAGCGCGAAGGCAATATTCTTGCTCCAGTCCACTGTGCAGCACAGCCGCAGGTGACTGCGCCATAGGCCACACTGGCTGAACAGCTCCCCGGGGGCGATGACGATGCGCTGCGCCAGCAACCGCTCGAAGACCCGGCGCATATCCACCGGCCGGGTCGCCTGCAACCACAGGCTGGCCCCGCCTTGGGGCTCAGTGATGCGCAGGCATCCCTGGCCGTAGACGTCCAGTAGCGCCTTCAGCTGCTGCAGGCGTTGGCGCAGCATGGGCCGCAAGCGCTTGACATGCAGCTCGACCCGACGCGAGGTGAACAGCCTGGCGATGGCCTTTTGGCGAATCGGTGACAAGCGAAAAGCACGTTCGAGAAACAGCTGCTGCAACCGCTCGTTATGCTGCCGGCAAAGCAGGTAGCCAAAGGGCGCCTCTGCGCCGATCAGCTTGTCCAAGGTCGAAAACACCAGCAGCCGGTCAGGGTCGGCGAAGTCCCGGTAGCGCGGCGCTGACGCGCGGAAACACAACTCGCCGTAGCCATCGTTTTCAAACAGCCACACTGCGTGCTCGGTTAGCCAGCGGCAGATCTGCTGCTTGTCCGCCGCCGGCATCAGGCCACCTTGCGGCACGTTGGCCGCTGACGACAGCACTGCCAGGCGCACAGGCTGATCGCACAGCAGCCGGTGAAACTGCGGCAGGTCGAAACGCCCGTCATCACCCAATGGCACTTCGATGATGGTCATGCGTGCAGCCTGCAACTGCCTCAGCACCGCCCAGTTGCAGGGCGACTCCACCAGCGCCACCTGGTCCTCCAGGTCGAGGGCGCGTAACGACAATTCGAGGATGCTGCGCAGGTCCGCGCCGATGAACACCTGATCGGCGCTCCAGTAATGCTGCGCCGAGCGGGTGTAGCGGTCGGCCAGCACGCTGCGCAACTCAGGCTCACCGAACGGCTGGAACAACGGTGCCAACGAGTGCGGGTATTGGCGCGCCAGTTCGCGCTCGATCATCATTAGCGGCTGTTGCAGCGACAGCATCATGGCCGGCGCATCACTGCCCAGGGCCAGCATACCCGGCTGACGGGCACTGGCGAACACAGTGTCGAGCAGGCTCGGTGAGTGATGGCCACGCATGGCGGGCGCGCGGGTTCGGATGAAGTAGCCCTGCTTGGGTCGCGCATACACCCGCCCTTCGTCTTCCAGCAGCGCATAGGCGTACTTGGTACTGGATACCGAAACGCTCAGGCGCCGGGCCAACTCGCGCAGCGACGGCAAGCGCTGCTCCACATCGCAGGGCGCTGCCTCGATCCTGTCGAGCAAGTAGCGGTAGACCGCCTGGTAGGTGTAGCTGGGCTTGTCGATCTGGCTGTTGTCCATGGCGGCGACTGTGACGGCATTGAACCCAACCCTGGCGCATTGGTAAACCCCTACTGTGGCAATTGCACCTGCGGCTTGGTCGCGGCAAATATCGCCCAGCTGGACACGAACAGCGCCGCGATCAATGGCCCGATCACGAAGCCGTTGAGCCCGAATACTGCCAGCCCACCCAGCGTCGACACCAGAATCAGGTAGTCCGGCATGCGCGTATCCTTGCCTACCAGAATCGGCCGCAGCACGTTATCCACCAGGCCAATCACCAGCACCCCGAACGCGGTCAGGATAATCCCCGGCAGTATTGCCCCGGTCAGCAGGAAATACGCGGCCACCGGCGCCCAGACGATCCCCGCACCCACTGCCGGCAGCAGCGACAGGAACGCCATCAGCACCGCCCACACCAGTGCGCTGGGGATATCCAGCACCCAGAAAATGAACCCGCCCAGCGCCCCTTGGGTAATGGCCACCAATACGTTGCCTTTCACCGTCGCCCGCACCACACGGTTGAACTTCAGCTGCAAACGGCGTTTCTGGTGCTCGGGCAGCGGCACGGCCTGCCTCACCCGGCGGGCCACTTCCGGGCCGTCGCGCAAAAAGAAAAACAGCAGGTACATCATGATGCCAAAGCTGACCACGAACTCGAACGTGCCTTGACCAAAGCTGAATGCCTGGCTGGCCAATACCTGGCTACCTTGGGTTGCCCACTTGGTGATCTTGTCACGCAACCCGTCGAGGTTGCCCATGCCCATGTTGTCCAGGCCATGCTGGGCGAATGCCGGGAGCAGGTCCTTGCCGTGCTCGACGTAACCGGCGATGTCCAGTTGCCCGCTTTCGATGCGCTGGTACAGCGTGGCGCCCTCCTGGACCAACAGCGCGCTGGTGATGATCACCGGCAGGATCGCCACCAGCAGGCACACCAGCGTGGTCGTGGCCGCGGCCAGGTTGCGTCGCCGCCCGAAGCGGATCAGCAGGTGGCGCTGCAGCGGGGCGAACAGGATGCCGAGGATCACCGCCCAGAAGATTGCGCCATAGTACGGCAACAGGATCCAGAAGAAGGCAATGGTCACCAGCGCCAGGAGTACTGCCAGGGCTTTGTTCTGTAGCGCGGTTTCGTTCATTGCAGTTCCTCTCATGGCTTGTGAGAGATTAGTGCATGGCACTCGGGCAAAAGTGCCGCGCTCACTTGACGCAAATCAATACGCGCCTTGTCCATCGCCCCTAGCATCCCGGCCTTTTTGCCCCGGTGCGCACATGAACCCTACCGCCAAGCCCGAACTGCTGGCCCCCGCCGGCACCCTCAAGACCATGCGCTACGCCTTTGCCTACGGCGCCGACGCAGTCTACGCCGGCCAGCCGCGCTACAGCTTGCGGGTGCGCAACAACGAATTCGACCACGCCAACCTGGCGCTGGGTATCCAGGAGGCGCATGCCCTGGGCAAGCGCTTCTACGTAGTGGTCAACATCGCCCCGCACAACGCCAAGCTCAAGACATTTCTGAAGGACCTGGCACCGGTCATCGACATGGCGCCGGACGCGCTGATCATGTCCGACCCCGGCCTGATCATGCTGGTGCGCCAGCACTTCCCGCAGATGCCGGTGCACTTGTCGGTGCAGGCCAACACCGTCAACTGGGCGAGTGTGCAGTTCTGGCAGCAAATGGGCCTCAGCCGGGTGATCCTGTCACGCGAGCTGTCCCTGGAAGAGATCGAGGAAATCCGCCAGCAGGTGCCGGGCATGGAGCTGGAGGTGTTCGTCCACGGCGCGCTGTGCATGGCCTATTCCGGCCGTTGCCTGCTGTCGGGCTACCTCAACAAGCGTGACGCCAACCAGGGCACCTGCACCAACGCCTGCCGCTGGAAGTACGACGCCACGCCGGCCACCGAGAACGCCACCGGCGACATCGTGCGCGAAGTGCAGCCCACCCTTGGCCTGGGCGCCCCTACCGAGCAGGTTTTCCTGCTGCAGGAAAGCAACCGCCCCGGCACCGAAATGCCGGCGTTCGAAGATGAACACGGCACCTACATCATGAACGCCAAGGACCTGCGCGCCATCCAGCACGTCGAGCGCCTGGCCGGCATGGGCGTGCATTCGCTGAAGATCGAAGGCCGCACCAAGTCGCACTTCTACTGTGCCCGTGCCGTACAGTCGTACCGCCAGGCGATCGACGACGCCGTGGCCGGGCGGCCGTTTGACCGCGCCTTGATGGGCAACCTCGAATCCCTCGCGCAACGCGGCTACACCGAAGGCTTCCTGCGCCGCCACGTGCACGATGAATACCAGAACTACCAACGCGGCAACTCGGTCTCGGAGCGCCAGCAGTTCGTCGGTGAACTGACCGGCGTGCGTGTCGAAGGCCTGGCTGAGGTCAAGGTGAAGAACCGCTTTGCCGTAGGTGACCACCTGGAGCTGATGACCCCGCGTGGCAATTACCACTTCGACCTGCACCGCCTGTGCAACCGCCAACAGCAGGCCATCGGCGTGGCACCAGGCGACGGCCATGTGGTGTACCTGCCCATTCCGGAGCAGGTCGCACTTGACTACGCCCTGCTGATGCGCGACCTGCGCGCCGACGAGGTGGCAAGCTGACAATGCTGTAATGTGCGCCTCAGCTGCCTGACAGGCGCCTGCAGCGAACATCGTGGCTCCCCCGCATGAGGCCACGCCATGTTGCGCACCCCCACCCGCCGCACCTTCGTCAAAGGCCTGGGCGCCGCCACTACACTGGCGGGCCTGGGGCTGTGGCGCCCGCTGGCCCAGGCCGCCGAAGGCCAGGACCTGGCCGGCCAGCACTTCGAGCTGTTCATCGGCCAAACCCCGGTCAACATCACCGGCCGCCCGCGCACCGCACTGACCATCAACAACAGCCTGCCCGGCCCGCTGCTGCGGTGGCGCGAAGGCGACACCGTGACCCTGCGCGTGCGTAACCGGCTGGCACAGGACACCTCGATCCACTGGCACGGCATCATCCTGCCCGCCAACATGGACGGCGTACCTGGCCTGAGCTTCGCCGGCATTGAACCGGGCGGGGACTACCTGTACCGGTTCACCTTGCGCCAAAGTGGAACTTACTGGTACCACAGCCATTCGGGGCTGCAGGAACAGGCCGGGGTATACGGGGCCATCGTGATCGAGCCGCGCGAGCCCGAACCGCACCACTACCAGCGCGACCACGTGCTGCTGTTCAGCGACTGGTCGGACCAGGCGCCGGAACAGCTGATGGCCACCCTGAAGAAACAGTCCGACGCGTACAACTATCACAAGCGCACGGTCGGCGATTTCATCGATGACGTGGCCGACAACGGCTGGAGCCCCACCGTCACCGAGCGCACGGCATGGGCGCGCATGCGCATGAGCCCTACCGACCTCGCCGATATCAGCGCCGCCACCTACACCTACCTGCTCAACGGCCAGCCGCCGGACGGCAACTTTACTTGCCTGGGCCAACCGGGCGAAACCGTGCGCCTGCGGCTGATAAACGCCTCGGCCATGACCTATTTCGATTTCCGTATCCCCGGGCTGAAGCTGACGGTGATCGCCGCCGACGGCTTGCCGGTGAAGCCGGTGAGCGTGGATGAGCTGCGCATTGCCGTGGCCGAAACCTATGACGTGCTGGTGACCGTGGGCGACCAACCTGCCTACACCCTGTTCGCCCAGAGCATGGACCGTACCGGCTTCGCCCGCGGCACCCTGGCCCGCGCCACCGGGCTGCAGGCCCCCGTGCCTACCCCCGACCCGCGCCCGGTGCTGAGCATGGACGACATGGGCCACGGCGGCATGGGCGCCATGGCGGGCATGGATCACAGCAACATGACCGGCATGGATCACAGCAACATGGCCGGCATGGACCACACGGCCATGTCAGCGATGCAACAACACCCGGCCAGTGAAACCGGCAACCCGTTGGTGGACATGCAGACCATGGCCCCGCGCGCCAACCTGGCCGACCCTGGCATAGGCCTGCGCAACAATGGCCGCCGCGTGCTGACCTACGCCGACCTGCGCAGCCCCTACCCCGACCCGGACGGCCGCACGCCATCGCGCGACATCGAGCTGCACCTGACCGGCCACATGGAGCGCTTCGCCTGGTCGTTCGACGGCGTCAAGTTCAGCGATGCCGAGCCGTTGCGTTTGGCCTACGGCGAGCGGGTGCGCATCACCCTCGTCAACGACACCATGATGACCCACCCCATCCACCTGCACGGCATGTGGAGCGACCTGGAAGACGAGCACGGCCAGTTTCTGGTGCGCAAACACACCGTCGACATCCCGCCCGGCAGCCGACGTTCCTATCGGGTGACTGCCAACGCCCTTGGCCGCTGGGCCTACCACTGCCACCTGCTCTACCACATGGAGACCGGCATGTTCCGCGAGGTACGCGTCGATGAATGACACCCGCAACCGCAGCGTCGTGGCCGGCGTGGCCCTGCTGACCCTGTTCGCCAGCGAACGTGCGCTGGCCGCTGGTATGGCGCACATGAACCATGGCCAGATGAACCATGAAAGCATGGGCCATGGCCCGGCTACGCCCAGCCCGCCGCGCACGCCCCTGCCTGCAATCACCGACGCCGACCGCCGCGCCGCCTTCCCGCCACTGCCTGGGCACCAGGTACACGACCGGGCGCTGAACTGGGCGGTGATCGTCGACAAGCTTGAATACCAGAACTTCGAGAGCAGCAGTGCCCTGAACTGGAACGCCACGGCCTGGGTCGGCGGCGATATCGACCGCCTGTGGCTGCGCACGGAAGGCGAACGCGAGCAAGGCAAGACACACAAGGCCGAAGTGCAGGCGCTGTGGGGCCATGCCGTGAGCCCGTGGTGGGAGCTGGTGGCCGGCGTGCGCCAGGACTTCAAGCCCGCCAGCGGCCAGACCTGGGCCGGCTTCGGCATTCAAGGCACGCCGCTGTATGGCCTGGAGCTGCAAGCCACCGCCTACGCCGGCGAGCGGCAACAGACCGCGCTGCGCCTGGAAGCCGCTTACGCTATGCTGCTGACCAACCGCTGGATACTGGAACCGAACCTGGAAGCCAACCTCTACGGCCGCAACGACGCCAGGCGCGAGCAAGGCGCCGGGCTGGCCGACAGCGAGGTGGGCCTGCGGCTGCGCTACGAGATCACGCGCGGTTTCGCGCCCTACATCGGGGTCAGTTTCAATCGCCTGTACGGCACGCGTGCCGACCAGGCCCGCGAAGACGGCGAAGACCTGGGCCAGACCCGCCTGGTTGCCGGTATCCGCCTGCGTTTCTAAAGGAGTGCCTCACCATGCTGCGCAAACACCTGCTGCCCCTGGGCCTGCTGGCCATCACCGGTCTGGCCCAGGCCGCCGAGACCATCGACGTCTACCGCGACCCCAACTGCGGCTGCTGCAAGGCCTGGATCAGCCACCTGCGTGACAATGGTTTCACCGTCAACGACCACGTCGAGCCGAACATGAGCGCGGTCAAGCAGCGCCTGGGCGTGGCGCCGCGCCTGGCGTCGTGCCACACCGGGGTGATCGACGGCAAGTTCGTCGAAGGCCATGTGCCGGCCGAGCAGGTGCGCCTGCTGGCAAAGCGTAGCGACCTCAAGGGCCTGGCCGTACCGGGCATGCCCATGGGCTCGCCCGGCATGGAAATGGGTGACCACAAGGATGCCTACCAGGTCGTCGGCGTAACCCAGGATGGCCAGGACACCGTTGTAGCCAACTACTGATGCTCAGCTTGTGGGCGCTATTTCTCAGCGCCTTCGGCGCCGCCACCCTGCTGCCGCTGCAATCGGAAGCCGTGCTGGTCGGCCTGTTGCTCCGCCAGCCCGAGGCCTGGGCAACCCTGCTGCTGGTGGCCACCCTGGGCAATGTGCTGGGTTCGGTCGTCAATTGGCTGCTGGGCCGCGCCGTCGAGCACCTGCGCGACAAACGCTGGTTCCCGTTCAGCGCTGCCCAACTGCAGCGCGCGCAGCGGCGTTACCAGCGCTGGGGGCAGTGGTCGTTGCTGCTCAGCTGGATGCCGGTGATCGGCGACCCGCTGACGTTGATCGCCGGGATCATGCGGGAACCCTTCTGGCGCTTCCTGCTGCTGGTGACCCTGGCCAAGGCTGGCCGTTATGCGGTGCTGGCGATGATTACCCTGGGCTGGTTTCACGCCTGGTAACACCTTTCACGTTCCCGGCGCGCGCCTGGCTGCTAAAGTCGCCCTCTCCTATATGGCCCTACACGGAGTGCCCCATGCTGCGCGCAACCGCCCTGGCCCTGGCCTGCCTTGTCGGCAGCCCGGCCATCGCCGCCGAAACGCCTACCTACGGCCCCCAGCTCGAGGGCTTCAGCTACCCCCACCCGCTCAAGCACTTTGACTTCAAGTCCCAGGGCCAGTCCCTGCAGATGGGCTACATGGACGTCGCCGCACAAGGCCAGGCCAACGGCCACAGCGTGGTGCTGATGCACGGCAAGAACTTCTGCGCCGCCACCTGGGAAACCACCATCGACGCGCTGAGCAAGGCCGGTTACCGGGTCATCGCCCCCGATCAGGTCGGCTTCTGCACTTCCAGCAAGCCCGCGCATTACCAGTACAGCTTCCAGCAGTTGGCCGACAACACCCATGCCTTGCTCGAACAGCTGGGTATCAGGCAAACCATCGTGCTCGGGCATTCCACGGGCGGCATGCTCGCCACCCGCTATGCGCTGATGTACCCGCAGCAGGTGGAACGCCTGGCCATGGTCAACCCGATTGGCCTGGAAGACTGGAAAGCCCTGGGCGTGCCCTACCGTACGGTGGACCAGTGGTATGCGCGCGAGCTCAAGCTGGATGCCGAGGGCGTGCGCGAGTATGAGCGCAAGACTTACTACGCCGGGCGCTGGAAGCCGGAGTACGAGCGCTGGGTACAGATGCTGGCGGGCCTGAACAAGGGGCCGGGGCATGAAGCGGTGGCGTGGAACTCGGCGCTGATCTACGACATGATCTTCACTCAGCCGGTGTACCACGAGTTCAAGGACTTGCAGATGCCGACCTTGCTGCTGATCGGCGACAAGGACACCACGGCCATTGGCAGCGATATCGCACCGCCGGAAGTGAAGGCGAAGCTGGGCAAGTATGCCGTGCTGGGGCCACAGGTGGCCAAGCTGATCCCCAAAGGTGAACTGATCACTTTCGAAGGCATGGGGCATGCGCCGCAGATCGAAGAACCCGTGCGGTTCAACCGTACCCTGGTCGAGTGGCTGGCCAAGTGAAACGGGGGCCGCTTTGCGGCCCCCGGCACTCATCAGCCAAACCGCTGTAGTTGCATCTCCCGCAACCGGCTCAAGGTTCGCTGGTACGGGAATGCCAGATACCCCTGCGTATACAGCTCTTGCAGCGGCACCTCGGCCTCCAGGTACAGTGCCACACGGCGGTCGTAGCACTCATCGACCAGGGCGATGAAGCGGCGTACCGCATCGTCCTTGGGTGACAGCGCCGGCAGCTCACGGTCGCCTGCCACCACCCGCGCCGCACCATCTTCAGTGCCACGCGCAATGCGACCGGCCTGCTGCTTACCGCCCAGCGCCGGAATACCCGACACCAGGATGGCCGGAAAACGGTCGCAAAGTGCCATGAATTCCATGGCCGCCAGCGGTTGTTCGCACAGGTCGGTGAAGCGGCACCAGATAGCCTGCTCGCTGCGCCGCACGACCTGCACCTGCCTGGAGCCGATAACCAAGGGCTGATCAGTACCCGTGTGATCCGGGCTGAGCTGGCAGAACACCTCGCCCAGCGGGCTGGCCTGCCCTGTCGCTGCCACCCAGTAGCGCTGCCGCTCTGCACCGGGGTGCAGGCGGTGGTCCTGCTCGCCCGCCACCGGCAGTACCTGCATGTGCCGCTCAATGGCGGCGATGGCCGGCAGGAACCGCTCGCGGTTGAAACCGTCGCGGTAGAGATGGTCGGGTGGCTGGTTGGAGGTGGCGACGATCACCACGCCCTGGTCGAACAGTACCTGGAACAAGCGGCCGAGGATGATCGCGTCGCCAATGTCGTTGACGAACAGTTCGTCGAAGCACAAGACGCGGATCTGCCCGGCCAGCTCCCGGGCCAACGCCAGCAGCGGGTCGGCGGTGCCATTGAGCTGGAACAGGCGCTGGTGGACCCAGGCCATGAAGTGATGAAAGTGCTGGCGTCGGCTGGACACGCACAAGCAGCGGTGGAACTGGTCCATTAGCCAAGTCTTGCCCCGGCCGACCGGGCCCCAGAGGTAGATACCCTGGGTGGGGCAGCCCTGCTCGACAGCCACGAAGCAGGCCTGCAAGGCCTCGACGGCGCGGGCCTGGGCAGGGTCGTCAGCGTAGCCCTGAGTGCTCAGGGCTTGCTGGTAAAGGGATTGGGGAGTGATGGCCATGGCCGCATTCTACACAGGTCCCTGTAGGAGCGGCCTTGTGCCGCGATGGGCCGCGCAGCGGCCCCAGGACTTCGGCATTGCAGCATAGATTGTTGGGGCCGCTCTGCGGCCCATCGCGGCACAAGGCCGCTCCTACAGGGACCGCGTCAGTCGGCCAGGCCGACCTTCAGCAATGCGCCGTCCTTGTCATCGGTCAGCACATAGATGTAGCCATCCGGACCAACCCGCACATCGCGGATACGCGCCTTCAAGTCACCGAGCAAACGCTCCTCATGCACCACCTTGTCGCCCTTCAGCTGCAAACGGATCAGCTCCTGTGTCGCCAGTGCACCAATGAACAGGTTGTGGTCCCAGGCCTTGAATGTCGGGCTGTCGTAGAACGCCATGCCGCTGATACCCGGTGACTTCTCCCACACATGGTGTGGGTCGACCATGCCGTCCACATGCTTGCCCTTGGCCTCGGGGATCGGCAGCAGCGAGTAGTTGATGCCATGGGTCGCAATCGGCCAGCCATAGTTCTTGCCGGGCTGGGGGATGTTGATTTCGTCGCCACCGCGCGGGCCGTGCTCGTGGGTCCACAGCTTGCCGGTCCAGGGGTTGAGCGCGGCACCTTGTTGGTTGCGGTGGCCGAACGACCAGATCTCCGGCCGCACGTTGTCCTTGCCGACGAAGGGGTTGTCCTTGGGCACTTCGCCGTCCGGCAAAATGCGCACGATCTTGCCTTGCAACTTGTCCAGGTCCTGGGCGGTGGGGCGCTGGTTGTTCTCGCCCAACGCGATGAACAGATAGCCGTCGCGGTCGAACACCAGGCGCGAGCCGAAGTGGTTGCCCACCGACAGCTTGGGCTGCTGGCGGAAGATCACGCTGAAGTTATCCAGCCGCGCGCGGTCTTCGGACAGCTGGCCACGACCGACGGCGGTACCGGCCTTGCCGTCACTGCCCTCCTCGGCGTAGGACAGGTACACGGTACGGTCCTTGTCGAACTCCGGCGACAGCACCACATCCAGCAGGCCGCCCTGGCCCTCGGCCCACACCTTGGGCACGCCGCTGATCGGCGGGCCGACCTTGCCTTCAGCGTTGACCACCCGCAGGTTGCCAGCGCGCTCGGTTACCAGCATGTCCTTGCCGCCCGGCAGAAATGCCAGCGCCCAAGGGTTGCGCAGGCCGTCGGCCAGGGTGCTGACGGTCAACGTGCCTTCTTCGCTGCGAAACTGTTGCTCTGCCGCCGCCTGTGCCAGCAGGGGCATGAGTGCAGCGGCAGTCAGGGTAGCTAGCCAGGTTGCTCTGGGCATGCAGGATTCCTTCCGTATGGGCTCACGGCGCACGCGTGCTGTCGCGGGGCGGCCGGCTCGGTTCCAGGTTTGGGGTTTGTTGCTGCCGACGCAGGTTGTCGCCGTTGCCAATGCCGCGGTTGTCCAGGCTGGGCGTGCGCTGGTACGGGTCGGTGGACGGGCCGCGCACGGGGGGTGTGGCCGGCATACTGCCCTGGCGGCTGTTGGGGTTGGCGCGCTGGATCGGGCTGTTGTAGGGGTTGTTGTTGCCGGCCGCAAGCTGCAAAGGCTGCTGCGGGGCCGCGTGCGCGGGCAGGCACAAAGCCAGGCCGAGGGCCAGGATAGGCAATGTCGGGGTCATGCTTCACCTCCTGTACGAAAATGCCGCGCCTGGTGGGTTTGATAGCCTAAGGCGCGAGGGGTTCGAGACAAAAGTGTGAATTTGGGCGGAGATGATTCCTGATGTTTCAGTATGTGCTCGCGGGGCTGCTTTGCTGTCCATTGCGACGCAAGGCCCTGCAGGAGCAGCCTTGTGCTGCGAATGGGCCGCAAAGCGGCCCCGGATCACTGGCCCTTGTCTACCTTGTGCCGCGCCGCATACAGGCACAACATCTCCATCGCCAAAGTCGCCCCCGCCAGCGCAGTGATATCGGCATGGTCATAAGCCGGCGCCACCTCCACCAGGTCCATGCCCACCAGGTTGATACCGCGCAGCCCGCCCAGAATCTCCAGCGCCTGCACCGTGCTCAATCCACCACACACCGGCGTACCTGTGCCAGGCGCATAGGCCGGGTCGAGGCAGTCGATGTCGAAGGTGAGGTACACCGGCCGGTCACCCACACGCTGGCGAATTGCCGCAATCACCGCCTCGGTGCCCTGACGGTGCACCTGGCGGGCGTCGAGGATGGCAAAGCCCTGGCTGTCGTCATTGGTGGTGCGCAGGCCGATCTGCACCGAACAGGCAGGGTCAACCAGGCCCTCACGGGCGGCATGCCAGAACATGGTGCCATGGTCGATACGCTTGCCCTCCTCGTCCGGCCAGGTGTCGCTGTGGGCATCGAAGTGGATCAGCGCCAGAGGGCCATGGCGGCGGGCGTGGGCCTTGAGCAGCGGGTAGCTGATGAAGTGGTCGCCACCGAGGGTAAGCATGGCGCAGCCCGCTTCCAGAATATGGGTGGCATGGGCCTCGATGCTGTCCGGCACCGACTGCGGTGTGCCACTGTCGAAGGCGCAGTCGCCATAGTCGATCACGGCCAGGTGGTCGAACGGGTCGAACGCCCACGGCCAGTGCCGGGCCCAGGCCTGCTGCACCGAGGCGGCGCGGATCGCCCGCGGGCCGAAACGCGCACCTGGGCGGTTGCTGGTGGCAGTGTCGAACGGCACTCCGCTGACCACCACATCCACACCACGCAAATCGCGGCTGTAGCGTCGGCGGGAGAAACTGGTAATGCCGGCGTAGGTACTTTCTGCGGCAGTGCCATACAGGCTGTCGCGGGTCATCGCCTGGTCGTTGCTTGCGGCTTGCTCCACGGTCGGGCTCCTTGGTTGTTATCAGTCACTGGCGGCTGCGGAAGGCCGTCCATAGGCGGTTGCGCTGACGCAGGTCGGCCAGGGCCATGCTGCGGTCGGCGAACAGGCGCTGGCGCACTTCGGCAGGCGGGTAGATGTCCGGGTCATTGCGCACCGCCTCGTCCACCAACGGCGTGGCAGCCTGGTTGGCGTTGGCAAAGAACAGTGTGTTGGTCAGCGCAGCGACCGACTCGGGCTTGAGCATGAATGCGATAAACGCCCGCGCGGCCTCGGGGTGCGGCGCGTCCTTGGGGATGACCAGGTTGTCCTGCCACACCAGCGTGCCTTCACGCGGGATGCGGTAGATCAGCTCGAACGGCTTGCCGGCGCGGCGGGCCTGGTCGGCCGCCATCGCGGCATCGCCGTTGTAGGTCAGCGCCAGGCACACGCTACCGTTGGCCAGGTCGCTGATCTGCCGGCCATTGGCGACGTAGCTGATCGAGGGTTGCAGCTGGCTCAGCAGCTGCTGCGCGGCGGCCAGGTCATCCTTGTCCTGGCTGTAAGGGTCCTTGCCGAGGTAGTTCAGGGCCACGCCAATCACTTCCTGCGGCGAATCGGGCATGGCGATGCCACAGTCCTTCAACCGGCTGGCGTATTCGGGCTTGAACAGCAGGTCGAGGCTGTCCAGCGGCACGTCGCCCAGGCGCTGGCGCACCGCCTCCACATTCACCCCAAGGCCCAGCGTACCCCAGGTGTACGGCACGGCATGGCGGTTGCCGGGGTCGGCCTCGGCGAGCTTGGCCAGCAGGTCCTTGTCGAGGTTGCTGTAGCCGGGCATGGCCTGGGGGTCGAGCGCTTGCAGGGCATTGGCCTTCAGCGCCCGGGCCAGCACGGTCGAGGATGGCACCACCACATCGTAACCACTGCCACCGGTGAGTAACTTGGTCTCCAGCACTTCGGTGGTGTCGAAGGTGTCATACCGCACCTTGTAGCCGGTTTCCTGTTCGAAACGCTGAAGGGTTTGCGGGGCGACGTAGTCGGCCCAGCTGTAGAGGTTGACGACCTTTTCTTCGGCCTGCAGCGGCAGGGCCAGAACCAGGGACAACAGGCACAACGATCGACGCATGACGGACACCTCGGCAAATGGGTGGATGCCGCGAGCATGCCAGCCGGGTTACATTGCAGGAATGGCAAGTTTGCAAAGCTGACATTCATCAGGAGCAATGTAATGCTCGGACAAGTGCACGATCCCGACCTGCACCTGCTGCGGCTGTTCGTCACTGTAGTCGAGGCCGGGGGCTTCAGCGCCGCGCAAGGCGTGCTGGGCCTGAGCCAGCCCACCATCAGCCAGCGCATGGCGCAGCTGGAAACACGCCTTGGCTACCGCCTGTGCAGTCGAGGCAAGGGTGGCTTTCACCTGACGGAGAAAGGCGCGTTGCTGTTGGATGCAGCGCGCGGGCTGCTGCTGAACATCGAACAGTTTCGCCAGCAGGCCACCGGCGTTGCCGGGCGGTTGCTGGGGACCGTGCGTATCGGCATGGCAGAAAACCAGGACAAAACCGTGAGCCTGAAACTGGCGGCGGCCATTGCCGCATTCCGCACACGAGAGGAATCAGTGCAGCTGGAGCTGATCAGTGCACCGCCGGCGGAGCTGGAGCGGTTGTTGCTGGAGCAGCGACTGGATTACGCCATCAGCTACTTCTCCGGCAACCAGGCGGCCTTTGATTACCAGCCATTGTTCGAGGAACCGCAACGGCTGTATTGCGGCAAGGGGCATGTGCTGTTCGGCGAATCGGGTGTTGAACTTGAGCGGTTGCTGGAGATGGACCAGGTGCGCCATCCATACCGGTTTCTCAAAGGCGGTGAGCCGTTCCAGAGCCGGCACAGCATGGCTGTGGCGGAGCAGATCGAGAGCGTGCTGACGTTCATTCTGTCAGGGCGGCATATTGGCTACCTGCCCTGCCATTGCGCCCACGCCTGGGAGGCGGAGGGGTTGTTGTGGGCGCTGAACCCAGGGCTGGATTTTGTGGTGCCGTTTACCCTGGCCAGGCATCGGGCGCAGGTGACGGGTGAAGCGCAACAGGCGTTTGCCGAGGATTTGCTCGCAGCGTTCGCCTGATGCGCTCCTACAAGGGCCGGGCACGCCTTGGAGAAGGGTTAGTAAGCCATGCTCCAGGTCAGGGTGTAGGTGCGCCCGCGCCCTTGGTAGTCATACAGGTACGCCGGGCCGTAGGTCGGCGAATAGAACAGCGTCGCGCGTTGGCCCCAGACCGTGCTGTACTGCTTGTCCAGCAGGTTCTGGATGCCGGCACTGAAGGTGCCGAAGCCGGTGTCCTGGCTACCCAGCAGGTCGAAGGTGGTGTAACCGTCGATCTCGTGGTCGGCATCGTCCTTCAGGCTGAACGCATGGTTGGCTTGCAGCCGCGCACTGCGGCCATCGCCCTTCCAGCCAACAAATGCCGTGGCCTTGGACAAGGATGCATAGCGGGCATCACGCTTGTTCCAGCCGCCGTCGGCAGCCTCTTCCTCGGAGCGGGTCAGGTGCAGGGTACCGCCCGCTTCCCAGCCCGTCTGGAAGTGCCGGGTCAGCGCACCTTCAAAGCCGAAGTCGCGGCTCTTCTGCTCTTCCACGTTGATCGTCAGCGTTTGCGAATCGACGTTGATGATCTTGTCCGACCAGATGTAGTACAGCGCCGCCTGGGCATCCCAGTCCAGGTCGGCATAGCGCCAGCCCAGTTCCACCTGGCGGCTCTTGATGCCGGCCAGCGGGTTGTCGGCCACGCTCAGGCCCGGCTTGCCGTAATACTTGGCAGGGTCTGGCAGGTCGAAACCTTCGCCATAGTTGCTCCATACCTGGTGGCCGTTCTTGAAGTCGTAGATGGCGCCTACGTTGAACAGGTTGACCTGGTAATCGTTGCTGCCACCCGGCACGCCCTTGAAGTCGCTGACGTCGACGTCCATCTGCTGGCGACGGGCACCGCCGGAGAACGTCAGGTTGTCGGTGGCATGCCAGTCCAGCTGGGCGTACACCGACACACCATCGACCCGGTAGCTGGGGTAGCGCGCGGCCTTGCTGTCCTTTTCCATCTCCAGGCCGCCCGATTCGGACGAGGTCACGGCGTTGAAGGTGGTCTGCTCGGCATTGAAGCGCTCGCGATCCAGGTCGAGGCCATAGGTCAGCTTCAACGTGTCCCACTGTTTGGCGAACAGGCCCTTGAGGCTGGTGACCTCGAAGTTCTGCTGCGAGGCAGCAAAGTACACCCCGCGCGAGCCGGTGGGCGTGGCGCGGTTGTAGTACGGGAACGGGTAGAAGTTGTCGTCTTCCTTGCGGTACGAGGCCTGCAGGTAGAAATCCTGGCCCAGCACATCGCTGTGGTGGTAATTGGCGTTCAGCAACAAGCGCCGGGTACGCGGCTCCAGGTCGGACGAATAGCCGCTGCGCAGCTCAGCGTCTTCCAGGTCGGATGGCGCATTGTAGTTGAGGTTGGGAAAGTAGATCCCCGTGCTGCCGTGGTTGCCCGAATCGTAGTACTGGGCCAGCAGGTCGAGGCTCTGCTGGTCGTTCAACTGCAAGCCCAGGGTGCCGAGCACGTCGATTGTGCGGTTGTATTGCAGGTCGGTCTGGGTGTTGTCGATGAAGATCTGGTCGCCGGCACCGTCGTAGAAGGCTTCGTTCTGCTCGCCGGAAATACCCAGCCGGGCATTGACCCGCTCGTTGCCGCCGCTGATCGACTGGGCGAAGCGGGTGGCCAGGTCATCGCTGTTGTTGAACCCGCTGCTGGCGCCAAGCTGGGTCTCGAAGCGCGCCGGGCCGGGTTCGCCCTTCTTGGTGACGATGTTGATGATGCCGCCAGTGGCACCGCCGCCGTAGATGGCGCTGGCGCCAGACAGCACTTCGACACGCTCGACGTTGAACGGTGAAATGCTGTCGAACTGGCGCGACAGGCCGCGCGAGCTGTTCTGGCTGACTCCGTCGATCATCACCAGCACGTTGCGCCCGCGCATGTTCTGGCCATAGTTGGTACGCCCTTCCGGCGCCAGGTCGAGGCCGGGTACCAGCTTGCCGATGGCTTCTTTCAGGCTGACGCCGCTGTCGATCTGCTCGCGCAGCTGCTGCTGGTCGACTACCCACACAGTACCGGGGATTTCGCTGATTGCGGTGCTGGTACGCGAGGCCACGCTGACTTCGATCGGCTTGAGGTTGACCGCCTGTGGCGCTGCCAGGGCCTTGCGCAGGGTCACGGTGCGCGCGTCACTGAAGTGCCAGCTCATGCCGCTGCCGGCCAGCAACTGCTGCAGGGCCTGCTCGACGCTGTAGCTGCCGTGCATGGCCGGGCTGGCGAAGCCTGCTGCATCTCCTGTGGTGTACAGCAAGTGCAGGCCGGCCTGGTCGGCAAAGGTGGTCAGGGCCTGGTCCAGCGGCTGCGCTGGCAGGTCGAGCTGAACCTGGCGAGCCTGCATCTGGGTTTGTTCGGCAGTGGTTGCGGCCGACGCATGCAACGGGCCGACCAGCATGGCCAGGGCGCTGCAGGACATCAGGGCATGGTGAAGAGGACCGTGACTGCGGTGAAAGGGCTTGAGCATCAGAGGCACGAATGAGCTTCCTGACAAGTCGTAAATGAGAATGGGTTGCTGATCAGTCCCACTACGACGATCTGGCTTGCAGGAACTTGCAGTGCCAAATGGAAAATATTTTTATTTCTGTGCCGGCCTCTTCGCAGCACAAGGCTGGTCCTACAGGAATCGCACATGCCTGCTGATCAATGAACCACAGCCAACCACGGCAGGTAGGTAACCTTCAGCCCATACCGCTGCTCAAGCGTGCGCAGCAGTGCTTCAGGCTCGTCCAGGTCAAACACCCCGCTCACCTCCATCGCCGCCAGCTCGCTGTCGGACAGCACGATGCGCCCATGCCGGTAACGCTCAAGCTCCATCAGCACCTGGCCCAGCGGCTTGCCGTTGAAGATCAGCTTGCCGCGCTGCCAGGCCATCTGCGCACCGGCATCGGCCGCCACCGCCAGTTCATGTTCGCCGACCTTGGCTTCACCGCGTGCCAACACCACGCGGCCATCGCGACGCACGCTGAAGGTGGCGGCACCACCCTGCACCCGCTCGCCTGCCGTATCGACCACAAACGGCCGCGGATCATCCGTGGCCTCGAACAAGGCCTCACCGGCAGCCAGCACCACACGGCGTTCGTGCTCACTGAACATCACACTCAGCGCACTGGCGCTGTTCAGCGTCACCCGCGTGCCGTCCGCCAGGGTAATCACCTGCCGTTCACCCACAGCGGTGTGGTAGTCCGCCAACAACACCGGTGCCTGCTGCCAACCCGCCACAGCGGCAACCAGCAACACCACGGAGGCCGCCACACCGGCCTGCTTGAGCCAGTCGCGACAATGACGCAGGGCCTGGCCGATATATTTGGCCACCATGCTCTCGGAAACCCCCAGCCGCTGTGCAATCTGCGCCTGGGTCAGGCCTTCGACGCGGTTCAGCAACAACGCCTGGCGGGCATTGTCGGGCAGTTTCAGCAGCGCATCGTCAAGGATTTGCAGGCGCTCACAGGCCAGCAACGTCGCCTCGGGCGCTGGCGCCGGGCAGGTCAGTTCATCGGTCCCGTCACAGTCGTCATGGCTGGCAGCCAGGCGCTGCTCACGGCGCAAGGCATCAATTGCCAGGTTACCGGCCACGCGGAAGATGAAACTGCGGGCGTGCAGCACCGGCACCGCCTGTTCATCGACTTTCACCAGCTTCAGGTAGGTTTCCTGCGCCACGTCGGCTGCGCGCTGGCGGTCGCTCATGCGCCGCGTCAGGAACTGCAACAGGTCGTCGTAGTGCTCCTGGAAAGTCGCCAGCAGGCCCGACACGGGTGACGTCAGCATGGGTTTGGGCACTGCCAGCAGGATGAGTTATCGGGCGTTAATGAGAAACAGTATCTTTCATCTGCAAGGAGACTTTCAACGCCGACGCGCATTTGCCACACTGGCGGTTCGCTCACTCTGGCAAGGTCGCCCGCAATGACTGCCCGCCTGCACCGCTGTAGCCGTCTGTTTCTCGTCCTGCTGATGGCGTATGGCCTGGGTGCCTGCGCACTGTTCCAGCCACGCGACCCGGTCAACATCAGCGTGATCGGCATCGAGCCGCTGCCCGGCCAAGAACTGGAACTGCGCATGGCGGTGAAAATGCGTGTGCAAAACCCTAACGAGTCGCCGATCGACTACAACGGCATTGCCCTGAACCTGGAAGTGAACGGCCAGCCGCTGGCCGCCGGGGTCAGCGACCAGCAGGGGCACATTGGCCGCTATGACGAAGCGGTGATCGTGGTGCCGGTGAGCATCACGGCGTTTTCCTTCCTGCGCCAGGCCTATGGGCTGGGCACGGTGGACTCACTGAAGGGTTTGCCCTACAAGCTGCGCGGCAAGCTGGCGGGCGGATTGCTGGGGACCGTGCGCTTTACTGACGAGGGCAAGCTGGACCTGCCAAAAGGCGCGACCTGGTAAGCACCCGCCAGGGGTATTCAGCGGCTGGCGCTGGCGGCGGCCATCAGCTTGTTGACTTCGATGCGCACCATGCTGGCGTATTCGGGCGGCGACATGCTCTCCAGTTCGGCGCGCACCCACTCGGCCCATTTACCCTTGCGCCGGGGCTTTTCGGCGATCAGCCGGGCCGCATCGCCCTTGGCCTTGCCCAGGCTGCTCTGCCACATCTCGAACAGCCGCGCCTTCTCTGCCTCGATCTGCGCCCGTTCCTCGAAGCTCATGTTGGCCAGATTGAAACTCATGAAGGTACCTGCAAGTTTGAAAATGGCCGCTATCTTACACCCAGGCAACGCAACATCGGAAAGCCACCGCAACTTTCCCGACGCAGCGGCATCCATTGTTCACACCACCCCATCAACGAGGACGAGTTCATGGCCCGTAAAAACGCCACACTGGCGGACAGCGATCAGATCAAGGACCAGGTATTCAGCGAACTGCAATCGCTGATCGAAGAATCGGAAAAGCTGCTGAACGACAGCGCCGCCCTGGTCGGCGAAGAAGCAGAAACCCTGCGAGCGCAGGTCAGCCTGAAACTGAAACAGGCACGCCAGGCCGCTGGCACTATGCGCGACAAAGCGCAACCGGTGGTGGACGCCACCCAGGACTACATCGGCGGCCACCCTTGGCAGACCGTCGCCATTTCCGCCGGCCTGGGGCTGGTGGTGGGCCTGCTGCTGGGGCGGCGCAACTGAAGCCTGGGCCGCCTGGTGCAAATCAGGCGGCCAGCGCTTGCGGGATACCGCTGTGGAAGCGCAGTTCCTGGTCCGGGGACTGGATCAGTTCCATTTCTGCAGCGCGTACCAGTTCAATCCGGCGGGCGATGTCCGCCTCATCACCGTAGTTGTGCGCCAGTTTCAGGTAGCCCTGGTAATGGCGCGCTTCGCTTTTCAGCAGGCCGTGATAGAAGCGGCCCAATTCTTCGTCCAGGTGCGGCACCAGCGCAGCAAACCGCTCGCAACTGCGTGCCTCGATGAACGCCCCCACCACCAGCGTATCTACCAGCTTGACCGGCTCGTGGGCGCGCACCAGGCGGCGCAGCCCCGAGGCATAGCGACCCGCCGACACCGGCCGCAGTGGCACGCCACGGCGCTTCATCAGGCGCAGCACCTGTTCGTGGTGCACCAGCTCCTCGCGGGCAAGGCGCGACATCATGTTGATCAGGTCGAGGTGGGTGTTGTACTTGGCCATCAGGCTCAAGGCAGTGCTCGCGGCCTTGAATTCGCAGTTCTTGTGGTCGATCAGCAGGGTTTCCTGGTCGGCGAGCGCCGCTTCGATCCAGGCGTCTGGCGTCGGGCAGCCAAGAAAGGCATCGATTTCGGGGATCAGGGACATAAGCGTGCAACCACACAGGACAGGCAGGGCCGCCGATTATACCGGCGGCGACGGGCGGCGCCAGTGTCTATGCTTGTTGATGTACATCAAGCGCCAGCGGGGGACGCGCCGTCTATAGTCAGGCATTGGTCGCCACCTTTGAAGGGAGCTAACACCCATGCAAGCCGTCCGCAGCATCCTTGTCGTCCTCGACCCCGAGCACGCCCACAGCCGGGCGCTGACCCGGGCCAAGCTGATTGCCGGCGTCACTGGCGCACGCCTGCACCTGCTGATGTGCGACAAAAAGCATGACCACACTGCACTGCTTAGCCTGCTGAGTAGCCAGTTGCACGATGACGGGTACGACAACGTCACCCACGAGGAGGCCTGGCGCGACAACCTGCACGACACCATCATCTACGTACAGCAGGCCGAGGGCTGCGAGCTGGTGATCAAGGAACACCGCCCGGACAACCCGCTGAAGAAGGCCCTGCTCACCCCCAGCGACTGGAAGCTGCTGCGTCAATGCCCGTGTGCCGTGCTGATGGTCAAGAGCGAACGGCCGTGGACCGGTGGCAAGATTCTGGCTGCGGTGGACGTGGGCAACCAGGACGACGACCACCGCCGCCTGCATGCGAGCATCATCGACCATGGCTACGCCATCGCCGGGCTGGCCAAGGGCGAACTGCATGTCATCAGTGCGCACCCGTCGCCAATGCTGTCGGCCTCGGACCCGACGTACCAGTTGAGCGAGACCATCGAGCAGCGCTACCGCGATGCGTGCAAGGCGTTCCAGGCAGAGTACGGCATCAGCGAGGAGTGCCTGCATGTGGCTGAAGGGCCGGCAGATGTGCTGATTCCGCATACCGAGAAACTGCTGAAGGCGGTGGTGACGGTGATTGGGACGGTGTGCCGCACGGGCATTTCCGGGGCGTTGATTGGCAATACTTCGGAGGTGGTACTGGATGCGCTTGAGGGGGATGTGCTGGTGCTCAAGAGCGAAGAAGCCATCGCCCACCAGGCCGAACTAGCCCGCGGCTGACGCAAGTTCCACAATTGGCGCGGCCCCTGCAGGACCGCGCCAATCCGCTACAGCATCGCCTCCAGCACCTTCGGGTCCAGCCCCTCTCCTGCATTGGCCTCGATCCATTCTGCCAGCTGCTGGCGCATGGCCGGCGTCCAGAAGCTTTGCAAATGCTGGCGCACCCCTTGCACCGCCAGCGCACGGTTTGGCTCGCTGTCGAAGTAATGGGCAATCTGGTTGGCCATCTTGACCAGGTTATCGCTGCTCATCGGCGCACCTCGGCTTTCTCCGATGTACGGCGTTCCTTCAGCAGGCGCCGCTGTTCGTCACTGAAATCCTGATAGCGCTTTTGCCACTCCGATGGCTGGAACACTTTCACCACTTCCACTGCCGTCACCTTGTATTCGGGGCAGTTGGTGGCCCAGTCGGAGTTGTCCGTGGTGATCACGTTAGCCCCCGACTCGGGGAAGTGGAACGTGGTGTACACCACCCCCGGCGCTACCCGCGCACTGACCTTGGCACGCAGCACGGTCTGCCCCGCGCGGCTGCCGATGCCCACCCAGTCACCGTCCTGGATGCCGCGGCTTTCGGCGTCGGCCGGGTGGATTTCCAGGCGGTCGGCGTCATGCCAGGCGACGTTGCCGGTACGCCGGGTCTGGGCGCCGACGTTGTACTGGCTGAGGATGCGCCCGGTGGTGAGCAGCAACGGGTAGCGGTTGTTGACCTTTTCGTCGGTGGGCACATAGCCGGTGAGCATGAAGCGGCCCTTGCCACGCACGAACTGGTCGATATGCATGGTCGGCGTGCCATCCGGCGCCGCGTCGTTGCACGGCCACTGCAGGCTGCCATGGCGGTCGATTTCGGCGTAGCTGACGCGGCGGAAGGTCGGCGTCAGGCGGGCAATCTCGTCCATGATCTCGGACGGGTGGCGGTAGTTCATCGGGTAGCCCAAGGCGTTGGCCAAGGCTACGGTCCCTTCCCAGTCAGCCTTGCCGGCCAGCGGCTCCATCACCTTGCGCACCCGCGAAATGCGCCGCTCGGCGTTGGTGAAGGTGCCGTCCTTTTCCAGGAACGAGCTGCCCGGCAGGAACACATGGGCGAATTTGGCCGTTTCGTTGAGGAAGATGTCCTGCACCACCACACATTCCATGGCGCGCAAGGCCGCCGTGACGTGCTGCGTGTTGGGGTCGCTCTGGGCGATATCCTCGCCCTGGCAGTAAAGGGCCTTGAAGCTGCCGTCCAGCGCTGCCTCGAACATGTTGGGGATGCGCAGGCCCGGGTCGGGCTGCAAGGTCACGCCCCAGGCGCGCTCGAACTCGGCGCGCACGCCCTCGTTGGAAATATGCCGATAGCCGGGCAGCTCGTGGGGGAACGAGCCCATGTCGCACGAACCCTGCACGTTGTTCTGCCCACGCAGCGGGTTCACCCCTACCCCTTCACGGCCGATATTGCCGGTGGCCATGGCCAGGTTGGCGATCCCCATCACCGCAGTGCTGCCCTGGCTGTGCTCCGTCACGCCCAGGCCGTAGTAGACGGCCGCGTTGCCACCGGTGGCATACAGGCGCGCCGCGGCGCGGATCTGCTCGGAGGGTACGCCACACACCGGGCCCAGCACCTCGGGGGCGTTGTCTGCCTGGCTGACGAAGTCGCGCCAGCGGGCAAAGTCTTCGGTTTCGCAGCGGGCATCGATGAAACGCTGGGCCAGCAGGCCCTCGGTGACGATCACGTGGGCCAGGGCATTGAGCATGGCCACGTTGGTACCCGGGCGCAGTTGCAGGTGCAACTCGGCGCGGGCGTGCGGCGACTCGACCAGGTCGATGCGCCGTGGGTCGATCACGATCAACCGCGCCCCCTGGCGCAGGCGGCGCTTGAGCTGCGAGCCGAACACCGGGTGAGCGTCGGTGGGGTTGGCGCCAATCACCAGCACCACGTCTGCCTGCATCACCGAATCGAAGCTTTGCGTGCCGGCCGACTCACCCAGGGTCTGCTTGAGACCATAGCCGGTGGGCGAGTGGCACACCCGCGCGCAGGTATCGACGTTGTTGTTGCCAAACGCCGTACGCACCAGTTTTTGCACCAGATAGGCTTCTTCGTTGGTGCAGCGGCTGGAGGTAATGCCACCGATGGAATCGCGGCCGTACTTGAGCTGGATGCGGCGGAACTCGCTAGCAGCGTAGGTTACCGCTTCGTCCCAGCTCACTTCCTGCCACGGGTCTTCCAGGCGCTTGCGGATCATCGGCTTGGTGATGCGATCCGGGTGGGTGGCATAGCCCCAGGCAAAGCGGCCCTTGACGCAGGCGTGGCCGTGGTTGGCGCCACCGTTCTTGTCCGGGACCATGCGCACCAGCTGGTCGCCTTTCATTTCGGCGCGGAACGAACAACCGACGCCGCAGTAGGCGCAGGTGGTGATCACCGAACGCTCAGGCTGACCAAGCTGCACCAGGCTCTTTTCCGTCAGCGTCGCGGTTGGGCAGGCCTGTACGCAGGCGCCGCACGACACGCATTCGGAGGCGAGGAAGTTATCGCCACCCGCTGCCGCCACCCGCGACTCGAAACCGCGGCCGGTGATGGTCAGGGCGAAGGTGCCCTGGATGTCTTCGCAGGCGCGCACGCAGCGGCTGCAGACGATGCACTTGCTGGGCTCGTAATCGAAATACGGGTTGGATACGTCCTTTTTCTCGGCCAGGTGGTTGGCGCCGTCGTAGCCGTAGCGCACCTCGCGCAGGCCCACCTGGCCGGCCACGGTCTGCAGCTCGCAGTTGCCGTTGGCCGAGCACGTCAGGCAGTCCAGCGGGTGGTCGGAAATGTACAACTCCATCACGTTGCGGCGCAGGCCGGCCAGGCGTGGCGTTTCGGTACGCACCACCATGCCTTCGCTGACCGGCGTGGTGCAGGACGCCGGGTAACCGCGCATGCCGTCGATTTCCACCATGCACATGCGGCATGAGCCGAAGGCTTCGAGGCTGTCGGTGGCACACAGTTTGGGGATGCTGGTGCCGAGCATGGCCGCAGCGCGCATTACCGAGGTGCCGGCAGGTACGCTGATCGGGCGGCCATCGATGCTCAGGCTGACCTGCACTTCGCTGTCACGGGCCGGGGTGCCGAAGTCGCTACTTTTATCAGAAGCGGGGTCGAAGAAATTGATCACTGCGCAGCCTCCGTGGTGGTCAGCCCAAAATCGGCGGGGAAGTACTTGAGGGCGCTGGCCACCGGGTAGGCAGTCATGCCGCCCATGGCGCACAGCGAGCCGTACTGCATGGTGTCGCAGAGGTCGCGCAGCAACAGGGCCTGGTCGTGGCGTTCGGTGAAATCAGTCGTTGCGATCAACCGGTCGACCACCTCCATGCCACGGGTGGAGCCGATGCGGCATGGGGTGCACTTGCCGCAGGATTCTTCGGCGCAGAACTGCAGGGCGAAGCGCGCCATGCTGGCCATGTTCAGGGTATCGTCGGCCACCACCACACCGCCGTGGCCGAGCATCGCGCCCATGGCGGCGAAGGCTTCATAGTCCAGCGGGGTGTCGAAGTGGCTGGGGGGTACCCAGGCGCCGAGCGGGCCGCCGACCTGCGCAGCCTTCAGCGGCCGGCCACTGGCCGTCCCGCCGCCGTAGCCCTCCACCAGCTCGCGCAGGGTCAGGCCGAACGCACGCTCCACCAGGCCGCCCTGGCGGATATTGCCAGCCAGCTGGAAAGGCATGGTGCCCAGCGACCGGCCCATGCCGAAATCGCGATAGAACGCTGCCCCCTTGGCGAGGATGATGGGCACTGAAGCCAGGGTGAGCACGTTGTGCACCAGTGTGGGCAGGCCGAACAGGCCTTGCAGCGCGGGCAGTGGCGGCTTGGCACGGACAATGCCACGCTTGCCCTCGATGGATTCGAGCAGCGCAGTTTCTTCGCCGCAGATGTAGGCGCCGGCACCCACCCGTACTTCCAGGTCGAACGCCTGGCCGCTGCCGGCTACGTCGGTGCCGAGGTAGCCGGCATCACGGGCGATGGCGAAGGCCTGGTCCAGCACGCGA
Source organism: Pseudomonas sp. YNh (assembly GCF_037993085.1). NCBI lineage: Bacteria > Pseudomonadati > Pseudomonadota > Gammaproteobacteria > Pseudomonadales > Pseudomonadaceae > Pseudomonas > Pseudomonas sp. YNh. The sequence goes on from NZ_JBBMRJ010000025.1 coordinate 58,111, forward strand.
ATGGCATCCGGGTATTCCGAGCGCACATAGATGTAGCCCTTGTCGGCCCCCACGGCGAGGCCGGCAATGATCATGCCCTCGATCAGCAGGAAGGGGTCGCCTTCCATCAGCATACGGTCGGCGAAGGTGCCGGAGTCGCCCTCGTCGGCGTTGCACACCACGTACTTCTGCCCAGCCCCGGCGTCGCGCACGGTGCGCCACTTGATGCCGGCCGGGAACGCCGCACCGCCACGGCCACGCAGGCCGGAGTCGAGCACGGCCGCGACCACTTCGGCACCGTTCAGGGCCACGGCCGCTTCAAGGCCGGCGAAGCCACCATGGGCGCGATAGTCGTCCAGCGATAATGGGCGGGAAATGCCGGCGCGGGCGAATATCAACCGCTGCTGGGTTTTCAGGTAAGGGATTTCTTCGACCAGCCCCAACGCCAGCGAGTGGCCACCTGGCTCACCGGCCAGGGCGTCGAGCAATGCCGGCACGTCTTGTGGGGTAACCGGGCCGAAGCCCAGGCGCCCTTGCGCACTCTCGCACTCGATCAGCGGCTCCAGCCAGTACAGCCCGCGAGAGCTGGTGCGCTGGATATCCAGCGGCAACTGGCGGCGCTCGGCCTCGCGCTGCAAGGCCTCGGCAACCTGGTCGCTCCCCACGGCACGGGCCACCGAATCGCACGGGATGTAGAGCTTCAGCATGCGGCGTCCTCCCGGCAAGCGTTTACCAATGCACGCAGGCGCTCAAGGGTAAGCCGCGCATGCACCTGGCCGTCCAGTTCCAGGGCCGGCGAGCAGGCGCAGGCCCCCAGGCAGTACACCGGGCGCAGGCTGATGGCACCGTCGGCGCTGGTGCCATGGTCGTCCAGTGCCAGCTGATCGCGCAGTTGCGCGGCCAGGGCCTCGGCGCCACGGCTCTGGCACGACTCGGCGCGGCACAGGCGCAAGGTGTGGCGCGCCGGTGGCGATGTACGAAAGTCGTGGTAGAAGCTGATCACCCCGCGCACTTCAGCCAGGCTGAGGTTCAGGGCATGCGCAATTTCGGGTACAGCAGCATCGGGGATGAAACCGATGTCGTGCTGGATGGCATGCAGGATAGGCAACAAGGCACCAGGGGCGTCCTTGTCGCGAGCCAGAATGCGCTGGATCACGGGCAGGTGGAGCAATTCATCAGGCATACAGCGGACCTCGGCATCACGGACCCCGCCTGAATTGTTGTGGGGGCAGGTATCCGGCGTGTTCTGCTGCGGCGCGTCGGCCACGTCACGGTTGCGCGGCGCTGACGGCCTCCTTGCCCACGGCCGCGCATCTGCGCACGCTGGTCCGAAGGCATCCTGCAAGCATGGCACTTGTGGCGCCAGGGGGTTGCGTGCGAACGACCAGGCGCATCCTGAAACCGACGCCAAGTGCACGCCCCCTGCACGGTAGGCGAGGTTTCAGAGCAGTGGCCAGCCCGCCATCCTGGTAACAGTGGCACAGGTCGCAGCCATCGGCACCCAGCAAACGCAACTCACCTTCACAGACCACCCGATCCTCGCCATCGATCAAGGCGCGCCCTTGCCCTCCACCGCCTTGGCCGTCTCGATCAACTTGTCGAACTTGCGGTTCACCTGGGCAAACTTCTCGTCGCTTTTGGCCCGCGCCTTGATGTTGTCTTCCGAACTGGCCTTGTCGGCAATGGTCACCACCGTCCTGTCCCAGTTCCTGGACACCCAGTAAACCAGTTCGCCATCTGCGGAAAACGCTTCCAGCCGGCCACCGGTATCCGGTACAGGCTTCGCATCCCTGGTCATTGGCAGCAGTTGCTGCACCCGCGCTTCATCGGTGGTGTCCAAACGCACCTGAACCTGGCGCAGCTGGTCTGCCTCGTTGAACGCCGCCTGGACCTGCGAGATGGGAATACCGCCCAGGTTGAGGTCTCCCTTCGGGCCGGCGCCCTTGTAGAACTCGGTCGGTACCTGATAGTGATAGCCGGTGAAATGCTCAACCTCGCCAAACTGCTGCTGCAGAATGGCCAGCACCTGGGGCTTGGGCATGCCGAGGGTGAACTGGCCGATTTCAAGTGCTGACCAGGCTTGCAGGGGGAACATCGCGCAGGCGAACAGGAGCGGTAAGGTCCGTTTCATAGGGGTATCTTCCTTGAAGTAAGCCCGGCAACCTAACCCCTGCACGACAATCCGACAATACTGGCAGGGTGCCAAGCCACCCTGCCTCCAGGCCTCAGGCCACTGCCTTGTTTACGCTGCGCCCAGCTTCCAGCTCACGGACCAGCGGTAATACGTGCTCGCCGAAGTACGCCACTTCCTCCTGGAAATGCAGGAAGCCGGACAGAATCAGGTCCACCCCGACTGCCTTCAGCGCAACGATGCGCTCGGCAATTTGCTCAGGCGTGCCGATCAGGTTGGTCTTGAAGCCATCGTTGTACTGCACCAGGTCCTCGAAGCTGGATTTCGCCCAGTTGCCCTCGCCCTCCGGGCTGGCTGCCCCGGCATGCTTTACCTCGTGGCCGAACGCCCGCACCGCCTCGGGGTTGGCCTTGTCGATGATTTCCTGCAACACCGCCCGCGCCTCTTCCTCTGTGTCGCGGGCAATGATGAAGGCGTTTACCCCAACCTTGACCGAGTGGCCGTTGGCTGCGGCCTTGGCGCGTATGTCATCGACCTGGGCCTTGATCCCTTCCACGCTATTGCCGTTGGTGAAGTACCAGTCCGACACCCGCGCGGCCATGTCCCGCGCCGCACGCGAACTGCCGCCCTGGAAGATCTCGGGGTGCGGTTGCTGCAGCGGCTTGGGCTTGAGGTTGTAGTTACGGAAGCGATAGAAGTCGCCGTTGAAGGTGAAGTTGTCTTGCGTCCAGATGCCCTTGAGCGCGCGGATGAACTCCTCGGAACGGCGATAGCGTTCGTCGTGGTCCAGCCACGGCTCACCAATGGCGTGGAACTCGCCCTTGAACCAGCCCGAGACCACGTTGATGGCGATGCGGCCATTGGTGAACTGGTCGATGCTGGCCAACTGCTTGGCCGCCAGCGCCGGGTTCCACGGCCCTGGCAGGATGGCGGCGATGACCTTGAGCTTTTCCGTGGCAGCCAGCAGCGCGTGGCTGATGGTGACCGACTCATGCTGGTTGTCGGCACCATAGCCGGCGGTGAAGCGGATTTGCGACAGGGCGTAGTCGAAGCCGGCTTTTTCAGCGATTTGCGCAAGCTTGCGGTTGTAGTCGATGTCCCAGCTGGTGCGTTGCTCGATGGTGCTGACCACCAGGCCACCGCTGACGTTGGGGACCCAGTAGGCGAACTTGAGTGGGGCGTGGCTCATGGGGAAGCTCCTTGAGAATCCTTGGGGTTCAAGGAGGCATGAGCAGCAAGCGTGCCAACGGCTGGATTGCTTTACTTTCAACGGGTTAATGGAATTAGTCGGCGATGTTGACTGCATGTGATCAAACACGCTGTCGGATCACTGTTGCCTGCGCAACATCGCCGCTTGCGACTAGCTCAGCGGTTTTTTGCGCATGCCGATGTGAGCGTCATCCATCAGGGCCTTGATCGCAATCAAACCCTGACTACAAAGCCAACCGCGCCAGCCGCTGCAGGGCCAGAATCACTTCCTCGTCCCGCTCTTCCAGTACATCCGCCTGGATAAGAGCGATTACAGCCTTCAACAACTCGGTCTGGTTCACACCTGTTCGTTGTTGCAGCGCAAGCATGTCCTGCGCCATGTGCGGGTTGACCTTCATCGACAACCGTCGAGTAGCACTGGAACGCGCGAGCCCACGCTGCTCTCGCTGTTCATCCAGGGCCTGGACGAATGTTTGATGCGCAGCCTGCAATTGCCCACCCTGCTGCACCTGCGCCAGTTGCTGAAAATAGTACGCAAGAAACAACTTGCGCAGATTGGCGCCCGCCTCGCGACTGACCGCATGCATAGCCGCATCCAGCACATCCAGGTAGACCGCTGGTAAACGTGCCTCGATAGACTTGAGCTGCTGGTTGCGCGCCTCGTGAATGGCTGGTGTGGATTGCGGTGGAAGCGCGACCACGCCATCGCAACGGGTACACACGCCCACCAATATGTCCCTGGCCACACCCTTGCCATCGCTGAACGGTACATCCCGGCGGGCATAGCGAGTGGTCACCACTGCCTGGCAGTGCTCGCACAATGCTTTTCCGCTATCCCCTTCGAACAGAATCTTCATGATCTGGGTACTCACTGGTGAACGCTTATGAACCAGGTGTCTGGTTCGATAAAAAAGAACTTGATGTACCAGCCATCCCGTTTGAGCAGATGCACCTCTACGGCAGCGACAGCGTGGTGAGGGCTGCTTGCGTGGTGAATGCCCCGGCATGAGCGCACGACTTAGACAACCGCTCGGGCTGACACCTCCCCTGTAGCCAACAGGTTCTTTATATCGATATCCCCGCGCGAAACGTGTTGGTACTCCCCTGATTCGAGCGCCGCTATCACTGCGCGCTGGGCCTCCCTGAAACCGGTTTTCATAGCTCATCCCTGCAATTACGAAAATCATCGTACAAAATCCGGATCAAATCTAGCGCTTGCGAAGCCAAAGCGACCAGCGGTTCCCACCCGATTCGAGCGTTGACCCGGAACACGCATGAACTATGGCCCTGCCAGCCGCAAGACGGCGCAGGGCAATGTAACCAACGCTTTCAAGGCTGCTCGCGGCAGCCGCTTGAAACCTCCGTGAGCACCGGCTGGCTGCTGCCATCCACCTAGGCCGTGTTTCGCGAGATGTGAAGAAGCATGAAACATTATTTATCAATAAATTTTCTCATTTGATGTAGCTTCTCATTCGCACGAAATCTGTAACCCTTTTACCAGTCCCCCGCCTCAGGAATTCCCCGTGAAACGTCATCTCCCTGCCCGCCTCTTGCTGGTCGGCGCATGCAGCGCCATGCCTGTCGTTCATGCCGCCGACAACCTCACCCTGCCCGCGACCCAGATCGACAGCACGAGCGAAGTGGTGGATGGCGTGAGCCAGGGCTACGAGGGCAGGGCCTCATCCAGCACCACCAAACTGGGCCTGACCGACAAGCAGACCCCGCAGGGCGTGACAACCATCACCCGCCAGGCGCTGGACGATTTCAAGATCACCGGTATCAAGAACGCACTGCGCGCAGCACCGTCGGTAACCGTCGAGCAAACCGAAACCGACCGTACCGAATTCACCTCGCGCGGTTTCGACATCAATACCTTCGAATACGACGGTACGGGCATGCCCTTCGTAAGCAGCACGCTGGTAGGTGATCAGGACTTGGCCGAGTACGAGCAGATCGACGTGTTGCACGGCGCCAATGGCTTGATGAGCGGTGCCGGCAACCCGTCGGCCACGGTCAACTTCGTGCGTAAACGCCCGACAGATACCTTCCAGGCGCAGGTCGACACCAGCGTCGGCTCGTGGGACAGCCGCCGTATCGACGTCGATGTTGCAGGCCCGCTGACCGACAGCGGCAATGTGCGCGGCCGGTTCATCTACTCCCACGACAAGGGCAACTCATGGATGGACCGCTACAGCCACGAGCGCAACGTTGCTGCCGGCCTGCTGGCGTTCGATGTGTCCGACGCCGACACCGTGACTGTGGGCTTCTCCCATCACAACAGTGATTCCAACGGCAGCACCTGGGGCAACCTGCCACTGGTGGACAACGACGGCAATGCCATCCACTACAGCGGGCGCAGCAACAGCATCGGCCAGCCGTGGACCTACTGGAACCTGCACACCCAGCGGGCCTTCGTCGAGCTTAAGCATGATTTCGGCAATGACTGGAACGCCACGCTCACGGCCACCGGGCAGCAGGAAAAGCAGAACACCAACATGCTCTATGTCGGTGGCGTCTCCGGTGATGTTGCCGACGCGTATGCCAACCACACCCGCAGCGAGGCCCACCAGTTGCTGGGCGAGGCCAAGGTGCAAGGCCCGTTCAGCCTGTTCGGTCGCGAGCACCAGCTGACCTTCGGTGCCGCGTACGGGCGCACGCATCAAAAAGGCCAGGAGTATGACGAAGACCTGGAGCATGGCAGTTTCTTCAACACGTCGTTCTCGGGCATTCTGGCGGGCAATACGCCGATGCCCTCGTTTGGCGTCACCAGTGACGACCTGGCGCAGAACTTCCAGGACACGCAAAAAAGCGTATTCGCCGGTGCGCGCTTCAGCCTGGCCGATAACCTGCACTGGATAGCCGGTGCACGCATGCTCAGCGCCGACGGCAAGGGCGAGAGCTACGGTTCAGAACACTCCACACGCGCCCACGGCAAAGTCACGCCCTACACCGGCCTGGTCTACGACCTGAACGAGGCATGGAGCATCTACGGCAGCTGGACCAAGATCTACAACCCGCAATACAACGTGGTCGGTACCGACGGCAAGCTGCTCGACCCACTGGAAGGCAAGAGCATGGAAGTGGGCGTAAAAGGCAGCGTGATGGACCAGCGGCTGCACCTGACCGCTGCGCTGTTCAAGACCGAGCAGCGCAACGTGGCCGTGGATGCCGGATTCGACGGGGTTCAGGAGGTTTACACTCCGGGCGACTTCAAGAGCCACGGCGTAGAGCTGCAGGCGTCCGGCGAAGTGGCGCCAGGGCTCGACCTGCTCGCCGGCTACACCTATGTACGTATTGACGATGACAACGGCGAGCGTGCGCGCAAATATGTGCCGGCCCACAGCTTGCGCGGCATGGTCACTTACCGCTTGCCGACCCTGCCACAGATGAAGGTTGGCGCCCGTGTCAGCTGGCAGACCGGCGTCGAGAACGACACCAACAGCGCCATCCACCAGAACGCCTACGGTCTGGTTGACCTGATGACCAGCTACGACATTGACAGCAACTGGAGCACGTCGCTGAACCTGAACAACGTCACCGACCGCAAATACCTCCTGTCGCTGTACAACAACGCGACAACCGCCAGCTATGGTGCGCCCCGCAACCTGACGGCTTCGGTGACCTGGAAGTATTGACCCCGCCCGTGTGTAGCGGCGCACTGTACGGCACCCAGTGATGGCCCTGACGCCATTCAGGTAAGCTCAGCCCCTGCAATGCAACCATCAAGGACGGTGCCCATGCATTCACTGACTGACGAGCAGGTACTGGCGATCATCCGCGAGAACCCGGTAAACCGGGCACTTCTGGCGCTGCTGGCAACGCTGGAGATCCCCCACTGCATGCTGGTGGCAGGCGCCCTGTTCCAGACCTTCTGGAACCACCGCGCAGGGCTGCCTGCCGGCTGGGGTATCAAGGACTATGACATCGCCTATTTCGACGCCGACGTGTCCTGGGAGGCAGAGGACCGGGTTATCACCAGGGTGCAGCAGGCCTGCGCGCACTTGGGCGTCAACGTGGAAGTGCGCAACCAGGCCCGCGTCCACCTGTGGTACCAGGGGAAATTCGGCGGTGCTTACTCGCCATTGCTCAAGGTCACGGATGGCATCGACCGCTACCTGATCCGCTCGACCTGCCTTGGGGTTGATGTGTGCACGGGCACGTTGTACAGCACCCATGGCCTGGATGACCTGCAGCACGATCTGCTGAACATGAACGAGCTGAACCCACGGCCAGGCTTGTTCAGGGAGAAAGCCGCCAGCTACCGGGAGCGTTGGCCATGGCTTGTCTTGGTCGAGTGACCAGGATGCTCATGCTAGTGCCCGGTTTTCGACCCGCCCAACCAGTCACTGCGTGTCATCTCCCATACCTCGACCTGCATTGGCCCAGAAACAAAATATCCATCACCGGTACTCACCCTACGCATGCCTTCATGCTCTGAAACCTTGCGCGAGGCATGGTTGGCAACGGCTTTGGGAACCTGCATGAGCGGGCGTGACAACGCCTCGAACCAATAGGCGTTGATGACCCTGCAGGCTTCGCGCATGTAGCCCATGCCCCACCACTGCGGCGCAAGCCAGAAGCCTCTGTTGTTTCCAGGCTGCTCATGCAAACTGATGCTGCCAATGGTGCAGTCAGCCTCGTTGCGCAGGCGGATCATCCAGTGCCATTCACGGCCCGCAGCCATGGCAGGCAGGGCGATATCCCGCACATAGACCAGCGCACCGTCTTCCGGATATGGCCATGGGACGCGACGATCGAGGTAGCGGACAACTTCCCATTGCGGGAACAATTTCTGGATTACAGGTGCATCCTCCAGCCGCAGGGGCGTGAGTACAAGGCGATCGGTATACAGCGTCGGCAGGCAATCCATGGCATTCGTTCCTGGGCATCCTTGTGGAAGCGTCTGATAGTCTGCGATGGGTCGTTTCTTGTCGAGCGGGCCAACAGCTTACCTTATGTGAACTGCATCCAAACGCCTCTCAGCTGAACACCCAGAGCACGCGGGTGGGCTTGTCGGTGAGGTTGGCGTAGCGAAAACTGGCGTGGGGTTGCAGCTGAAAACTGTCACTGGCCCTCAGCGTGACCGGCTCACCGCCACCCAGCCACACAGTCAGCTCCCCTTCGAGCACGAAGCAGCCCTGCTCCGAGCTGTCGTCCAGGTACTCCTCGCCACTGCTCGCCCCTGGCTCCAGGTGGCTATCGAGCATGGAGAACGCGCCCGTTATCGTAGGGGATGCCAGCACATCGGTGATGCCACCGGCCAGGTGAAGCGTGCGCCGCTCGTGAGGGCGGGTGACCCAGTCGAGCTCGCGGGGCTTGTCCAGTTTGTAAAAGTAGGCGGTCGAGACGCCGAGCTCTTCGCTGATGGCTGTGAGGTCGGCCACGGTCGGGCGCGACACGCCCCGTTCGACCTGGGACAGAAAGCCCACCGAACGGCCAATACGCTGAGCCAGCTCGCCCAGCGTCAGGCCTTTGAACTTGCGCAGGTCGCGAATCAGTACTGCCAGGCCTTCGATTTCTTCGTGCACTTTCATAGTTGAATCGCGACTTTCAGACGGGAAAATAATGCCTTGAAAAGTACAGGATTCATCTCACAAAGCAAATTGTGGCTGTGAGGCAAGCAATCCGGGGCCGCCTTGCGGCCCATCGCCGGCAAGCCGGGCTCCCACAAGTACGGTGCCAACCTCAAGCATTGCGCTGGCCCTGTGGGAGCGGGTTCACCCGCGAAGAATCCAACCCGGTGTTCACGGCTAAAGCCCACACAGGTACAGCGCATGTATCAAGAACAGCGCGGCCCCTGTGGGAGCTGGCTTGCCGGCGATGGGCTGCGCAGCAGCCCCGGTGTCTTCAGCGGACAGCTTCGTAGGTCAGGTCCAGGCACTTGCGGGCTTTTTCAACCAGTTCGTCGATCTCCTCGATGCTGATCACCAGCGGCGGCGCGATGATCATGGTGTCGCCCACGGCGCGCATGATCAGGCCGTTGTCGAAGCAGTGCTGGCGGCAGATCATGCCGACACCTTTGCCTTCGTACCGGGCGCGGGTGGCCTTGTCTTTCACCAGCTCGATTGCGCCGAGCATGCCCAGGCCGCGCACTTCGCCTACCAGCGGGTGGTCAGCCAGTTCGCGCAGGCGTTGTTGCAGATAAGGCGCGGTTTTATCGTGCACCTGCTGGATGATCTGCTCATCACGCAGGATGCGCAGGTTCTCCAGGCCCACCGCAGCCGCCACCGGATGGCCAGAATAGGTGAAGCCGTGGTTGAAGTCGCCGCCTTCGCTGATGACCTTGGCCACTTCGTCACGCACGATCACCCCGCCCATGGGGATGTAACCAGAGGTCAGGCCCTTGGCAATGGTCATCAGGTCGGGCTTGAGGTCGTAGTAGTCGGTACCGAACCACTCACCGGTGCGGCCAAAACCGCAAATCACTTCGTCGGCAACGAACAGGATGTCGTACCTGGCCAGGATTTCCTTCACCTTCGGCCAGTAGGTTTGCGGTGGAATGATCACACCACCGGCGCCCTGGATCGGCTCGGCGATGAAGGCGGCAACGTTGTCCACGCCAACTTCGAGGATTTTCTTCTCCAACTGCTCGGCCGCCCACACGCCGAAGTCGGCCTCGGTCATGTCGCCGCCTTCGCCGAACCAATATGGCTGCGGGATGTGCACGATATCCGGAATCACCCCGCCCTGCTGGTGCATGCCGCTCATGCCACCCAATGCTGCCCCCGCCACAGTCGAGCCGTGGTAGCCGTTGATGCGGCCAATGATGACGTTCTTGTTCTTCTTGCCCTTCAGCGCCCAGTAATGGCGCACCATGCGCAGCACGGTGTCGTTGCCTTCGGAACCGGAGCCGGTGAAGAACACATGGTTCATGCCTTGCGGCGCCACATCGGCGATTGCCTTGGCCAGCTCCAGCGCAGGCGGGTGCGCGGTCTGGAAGAACAGGTTGTAGTAAGGCAGCTGCTTCATCTGCTGGCTGGCAACCTCGGCCAGCTCATCGCGACCGTAGCCCACCGCCACGCACCACAGGCCCGCCATGCCATCAAGAATCTTGTTGCCCTCGCTGTCCCACAGGTACACGCCCTTGGCCGAGGTGATGATGCGCGGGCCTTTCTCGGCCAGTTGTTTGACATCGCTGAACGGGGCCAGGTGGTGGTCGCGGCTCATCGATTGCCAAGCAAGGGTCTGCGAATTCTTTTCACTCATTGACTTCTACTCCATCAAGTTGCGCAGCCAGGCTGCGCGGGTACTTTGATAATTGGGAACGGTGGGTGTTCAGGCCGACAGCAACAGCCTCTGGCGCAATACCGAGCGATGCCGGCAGGCCTTCCCAAACGACTGGAAGATGGTCAGGTAATGCGGGTTGTCCATGACCTGGAACTCGGGGTGCCATTGCACGGCCAGGGCAAACCCCTTGCCGTTCTCGACCGAAATCGCTTCCACCAGGCCATCGGGTGCCAGCGCTTCCACCCGTAGCCCCGGGGCCAGTACATCGATGCCCTGGCCATGGATGGAGTTGACGTCGAAGACCGCCGGCAAGCCCATGCGGTCGAGCAGGCCGCCGGGCTCTACATGCATGGTGTGGCGTGGCCCATACTGCTTGTCGATGGGCTCACCCTTGCCTTCGCGGTGGTCCATGAACACACCGGTCTCGTGGACCTTCTGGTGCAGGGTGCCGCCAAGTGCCACGTTCATTTCCTGGAAGCCACGGCAAATGCCGAGCACCGGCACGCCGGCGGCGATGGCCGCACGCATCAGCGGCAACGTGGTGGCATCACGCAGCGGGTCGTGATGAGTGCCCGCTGCACTGGCCGCGCCGTTGTAGTGGAACGGCTCGATGTTGGACGGCGAACCTGTGAAGATCAGCCCATCCACCACGTCGAGAATATCGGCGCTGTCCATCAGTTCACCGAGGCTGGGAATCACGATGGGCAGCCCACACGCTGCCTTGGCTGCCGCGCGTGCGTACTTCTCTCTGATGGTCTGGGTTGCATGCAGCTCGATCATGCTGGTGCATGCGGTAATGCCGATAACGGGCACACGTGGCATATCTTCCTCCGGCAAATCCATATTGCGCGTTGTGTTGAAAGGGAGGGTGCAGCGTCGCTGTTCGACCTTCGGCACCTACAGGAACCAGCGGTATTCGCGGGCATCGATATGGCGCATGAAGTCCAGTTGCTCCTGGTATTTGTTTTCGCAATAGACCATCACGAACTCACTGCCCAGGCCTTCGTTGACCACCGGGTGGTGACGCATGGCGGCCAGGGCGCTGAGGGCATCCTTGGGGAAATCGATGCCGCTCTGACGGTTTTCGTTCAGCGGGGCGATGGGCTCGACGCCGCGGTCCAGGCCATGCTCCATGCCGGTCAGGATGGCCGCCAACACCAGGTACGGGTTGGCATCGGCACCGGCGATGCGGTGTTCGATGCGCAGGTTGCGCGGGTCGGACTCGGGGATGCGAATGCACGCATCACGGTCTTCGAAGCCCCAACTGGCCTTGCTCGCCGCGTTCACCATGGCGCCGTAGCGGCGGTAAGCATTGTGGTTGGGAGCGAAGATCGGCATGCAGTGCGGCAGCAGCTCCAGGCACCCCGCCACCGCATGGCGCAGCTTGCGCTGTTCAGCGCCGGCCAGGATGTTGTTGCCGGCAGCGTCATACAGGCTGACGTGCACATGCATGCCGCTGCCCGGCGCGTCCAGGTACGGCTTGCTCATGAAGCTGGCACGGTAGCCGTGCTTCATGGCGATACCGCGGGTACTGCGGCAGAACAGCGCCGACCAATCCGCCGCGCTCAGGGCATCGTCGCTGTGGGAGAAGTTGATCTCGAACTGGCCAGGGCCCAGTTCTGCGGTGATGACGTTTGCCGGCACGCCCTGCTCATTGGCGCCATCGACCATCTCGTGCAGCACCGACGAGAAGCGTGAAAGCCGCTCGATGTGCATGTTCGGCTGGTCGTCCTCGTCCCCGGTCGCCGTGTCCCGCGGGTACTGTGGCAGGCCGTTGTCGAGCTTGCGGTCGAACAGGTAGAACTCCAGCTCGAAAGCCACCACCGGGCGTATGCCGCGTTTGGCCAGGCGCTGAATCACGCGGGCCAACACTTCACGGGGCTCGAACTCGATAGGCTTGGCGGTGCCGTCGGAGGTGATGAGCATCTGGGCAATCACTTCCTTTTCCCAGCGCACCGGCTTCAGGGTACCCGGCACCAGGCGCCGGGCAGCATCCGGATCGCCGTCGGCAAAGCAGTAATCACCAATCGGGTAAAGGCCACCCTGGGTACCCAACAACACGCAGTTCTGCGGCAGCTTCAGCGGCGCGCCGGCTGCGACTTTCTCCAGCATGTCCATGGGGTAGCGCTTGCCGTAGAAGTGCCCGGGGATATCCAGCGCAATCAGGTCGACATAACGAATTTCTGGGTGCTCCGCTCGGAACGAGCGCACTTCAGCCAGCAGATCCGCAAAGATGACACTCATCTTCTTATCCTTGTGAGGTGAACGAATTCAATTGAAGACCCAGAGCACGCGGGTGGGTTTTGCCGTCAGGTTGGCGTAACGGAACTGCGCGTGGGGTTGCACCTGGAAGCAGTCGTTGGCCTGCAGGGTCACGGCCTCGCCGTCGTCCAGCCATACCGTGAGTTCGCCCTCAAGCACGAAACAACCCTGCTCGGAACGGTCACTCAGGTACGCCTCGCCACTGGTGGCGCCTGGTTCCAGATGGCTGTCGAGCATGGCGAAGGCACCGGCGATGGTGGGCGAAGCCAGCACATCGGTAATGCCCGACTCCAGGTACAGCGTGCGCCGCTCGTGGGGGCGCGTGACCCAACCAATGCTGCGGGGCTTGCTCAGGTTGTAGAAGTACGCGGTCGATACGCCGAGCGCTTCGCTGATGGCAGTGAGGTCCGCCACCGTAGGGCGCGAAACACCGCGTTCGACCTGAGAGAGGAAGCCGACCGAGCGGTTGATGCGCTCGGCCAGCTCGCCCAAGGTCAGGTTCTTGAATTTGCGCAGGTCGTGAATAAGGATCGCGAGGGCTTCAACCTCTTCGTGCATCTTCATCGATTGGGCTGCCGTGAAATTTTTAGAGTTATTTTTCATGAAAAATTACATGAAAATTTTCACGAGTCAAGCCGAACCCTGAATTTGTGCAGCAGCGTACAGAGGGTTTGGGGTGCAAGGACCCGGATTGGCAACGGTGCCGCGGGTTTCTTTAAAGGTGCTCAGGGAGTAGCCTCGGGGGTGAATCTTCCCAGCCCGGCCATTGCCCTCGTCATGCCAAACGGTTTCCCAGAATTGCCCCCGCTTAACGCGTTACGCGTGTTTGAAGTGGTTGCCCGCCACCTGAACTTTCGCCTGGCTGCCGAGGAACTGGGTGTGACCCAGGCGGCAGTCGCGCAACGGATACGCGGGCTGGAGGCGAACCTGAACCTTCGCCTGTTCGAGCGCCTGCCCCGTGGCCTGGCGCTGACCGATGCGGGCCTGGGTTACAGCACCAGCATTCGCAGCGCCTTGGCGATGATCGATGAGGCAACCCGCCTGCTCAGACCGCAGACATCGCACCTGACGGTCAGCGTTACCCCTACCTTTGCCTCTAAATGGCTTATTCCGAGGCTGGGCAGCTTTGCGCAAAGCTACCCAGACATCGATCTGCGTGTGCTGGCCACAGATCGGCTGTCGCACTTCAGCACCGATGGCGTGGATATCGCAGTACGCTATGGCAAGCCTGAAATCGGCGCGGGTTTGAACAGCGAACTGCTGATGGAGCAGCGCATCGTTGCCGTGGCCAGCCCAAAGCTGTTTGAAGGCACTCATGCCCCCGCCAGCTTTGCGCAGCTTCAAGAATTCATCATGCTGCACGATGCCCATAATTTCTGGCCTCAATACCTTGCGGCAGTGTTCCCGCAACACACCCAACCGACTGCGAAAAACCTGCGGTTCAATCAGACTTCATTGGCCATCGACGCGGCCATCAGTGGTCAAGGCATTGCTTTGGCCAGCCTGGCGTTCGTCAGCGATGAAATCGTTGCGGGCAGGCTGGTGCTGGTCTTCGGTCAGCAGCTCAGGCTCGATAAGTCGTTCTATCTGGTGTGGCCACGCAAACTGCAGCAGCCTGAGTCGCTAGGCGTTGTGCAGCGCTGGCTCAAGCAACAGGCTGACAATAGTTAATCTACTGCCACGGTAAAGTTTGGCTGCCTCCCTCACCGCTGGGGCTGCTGCTAAGGTGGTTGCACCTAAGCAATCAGCCGTTAACGTTGGAGGCAGCATGTCAGTAGAAAAAGTAGCGATTATCACGGCCGGTGGTAGTGGTATGGGCGCGGCAGCAGCACGGCGCCTGGCCGCTGACGGCTTCAAGGTTGGCATCCTTTCCTCTTCGGGCAAGGGCGAAGCACTGGCTGCCGAGCTTGGCGGCATTGGCGTAACCGGCAGCAACCAGTCAGTTGATGACCTGAAACGCCTGGTCGACGCCGTGGTGGAAAAGTGGGGCCGCGTCGACGTGCTGGTCAACAGCGCCGGCCATGGTCCGCGCGCACCGATCCTGGATATCAGCGACGAGGACTGGCACAAGGGCATGGACACCTACCTACTGAATGTCATTCGCCCTACTCGCCTGGTAACGCCTTACATGCAACGCCAGAAGGGTGGCGTGATCATCAACATTTCCACCGCCTGGGCGTTCGAGCCGAATGAGCTGTTCCCGACATCCGCTGTATTCCGCTCGGGCCTGGCCGCATTCACCAAGATCTTCGCCGACACTTTTGCCGGGGATAACGTGCGCATCAACAACGTGCTCCCCGGCTGGATCGACAGCCTGCCGGCCACCGAACAACGCCGCGACAGCGTGCCGCTCAAACGCTATGGCACCAGCGAGGAAATCGCCGCCACCATCGCGTTTCTGGCCAGCGAAGGCGCTGCCTACATCACCGGGCAGAACATCAAGGTAGACGGCGGCCTGACGCGCAGCGTGTAATTGCCTGTGGACGCAGTGTGCGCTGCTGCGGCCTTCGGTTCATGCAACATGGGTGTTCTTCAAGGGTAATCCTGCTCGTAGGCCAGTATGAATTGAGCCAAGGCCATGTCACTGACAGCTATGTCCGGATGGGATTGTCGAAATTTATCCATCGCAGCTTCAAGGTAAACCCCCTTGATATTGCCATCGCTCGCAACAAAGCTGCTGGCATCATCTCGGGTTGCTGCTATCAGCTTTCTATCTCGCGAGGTCAAGTAGGTGGTTGCAGTGCTCGTGCTGGAGATGAGGGTTTCGGCCCAGAAATCATTCATCGCCATCGCAGGACTGGAAAAAACCAAAAAACAACAGATGGACAAGGAAAATATATAGCGCATTACTAAACCTGAATGGAAAATACCCGAAGTAGTGTTAGCGTCGTCAACCCTTCGCTTCACTACACTCACCCGCGAGCCATTTAATTGCATTACTCAACAACGTTTCTCCCCTTCATACGCATCGCAGCATTATTAGCACGCTTCAAGCGCTCAGCACGCTGAGATTTACTGTAATCGTCACGCCCTTGCATGACACCGCCCGCCACCTCAATCCAATCACTCGAGGTACAACCGGAAACAAGAAAGGAAAATAAAAGCGGGCACATACACATCAATGACTTCATCAAACGCCCCAGTGATCATCGCTCACTAAAAAATGCAACTACTTTTCTTCCCCTGAAACGCTACGCAGTCGCTCCTGCGCTTGCTCCAGTTTTCTTTTGTATCTTTCAATCATTCTGGCAGACCCGGACTCTATCGCAGCTTCCAGCTGGTCCTCCCTGCGGTGAACATCTTTCAGTGCACGAGACAATTGTTCTTCTTTTGGGCTCGGCTCATCATCACGACAGTAACGCTGAACCCGGGACAACGCAGCTTCCAACCCTCTCTGCTGGTATATATTCCCATACCGTATTGCCTGTTCCCTTTCGTGAGCAATCTCGTCCCTGCGCTGTTCACAGCTCTTTCTATCTTCGGCCAAAGACAGGTCACACACTGCAAACACAGCGAATACACCCAATAAAAAAGGCGCTACCCCCACGCTACGAATACCCAGCGCGTGTTTCCTGTACGGACACCCTTCTAAATACTTGCCAACAACACTTCGCCCGTGCATACCTGAAAGCCTTGTAAACCTGAAATTTGCCACATCGCACAGCAACGCCAACAAGACCTGCGCTGCCATCAGTACTTGAACGTACAGACCATCGAGCACCATGCTCAACCTGAGCAGCACAGTACCTCGCGATGACGCGACCGGCTTTACTTCAACCTTACTTGGCCTTACTTATCCATCTCAACAGGCGCCTGGCCCTTACTTTTTCTTACCAAACGCCTGTACACCGACTACCCTGCCCTGATAACCGTAGCCCTCGAGCATCGGCCGAGACCTGCCCGAGCAGCGCGACATTCACTACCGCGGCACGTGGCATACCCCCACCACCAGGTTATTCACATTAAAGTAGTACTCAAAATCCGAGAACGCATTGAAGGTCATGATGCCCCCTTGAAAACCACGGGCCATGAATGGAATATTACTTCCCGCCGTATCGCCATCGAATGTTGAAACAGAACGTGTCTTGAAGAGATACCGCGAGGTATCCAGGTGCGTCATCGACAACTCGAAGCGTCTGTCGTACAAATATTTCACACCGTGCGGGGTTATCACATGGTAATAGACATAAATCGCACCTTCATTGGGGTCGATCGTCATATCTCCAACGCCACGCCAAAGCCCCTCCCCCTCTTCCACGTGGACAAAGTCAATGGAGGCACTGCACGGGGCCCGAGGAATATCTCTGTATACCGATACCGCATACCTGCTTATCAACCCTGCAAAGATCAATACCGAGAGAAGTGACGTAAGGCCAATCACTTTTTGCCAACGCGCAGATAATTTACGCACAACGCCTCCCCGTGGCTTTCAGGCTTTACACAGCTTATGAGTAATTGACTGAGGGGCTTGCGGACATAATAATTGCTGTCTTTCAATACTAACGCCGGCTCGAACCCGGCCATCGCTGTTAATACATCATCCTTGGACATACTTTCACTCTGCTCGACGTACAGCGCTGCACCTTGCCCTTCCCATACACGCTTCCAGGCCTCCAGGTCCGGCGGTTTGTGAAACATGAGGTAAGCATAGATAACAGGGAGCAACGCACCTAGAAAGGCGAGAGCCGGCAAAAACAAGTGGCTATTTCTTCTTGTCCATCCGTCACGCAATGGAAGCGGGGCAATAACAGAGGTCTGCCTTTCTTCAGCGAGCTCCGCCTTGCCAGATGCAGCCTCACTTGAGCCGGTTTGCTTGCTGTCATTGCCAAAGGGTTGCTCACTGGCGCCTGTTGATGCTGGAGGCCTGACTTGCGCGAGGTGCAATGGCATGTCCCGTTCAACTGCAGCGCCCGCGGAAACCATGGTGATTTCACACAGAAGTATCAAACCGCGCTTAGGCAATGTTTTCAAACTGTCTCGAGGCACACCAACATCAACAAGCTTCGAACGAAGCGCATGCACTGTCTTGTAATAACTGCTGTCAGAGACAACCAAGCCCCGGCCACCCCATACCTGGGAAATTATCGCCTCTTTATCAGTAATGCCTGCTATCAGGGCAAGCAACATATCGCTTTCGTTACTGCCTAAAGTTGTTGATAACTGAGCACAACTCAGCGTCATCCGTTCCGCGTCGTAACAGACCTCCATCAATACCCTCCACGGCCAATGACTTGCGCCAGCACAATGACAACCTTCCGGCTAGCCAGCCGCCACTGTCCCGCTGCGCGACGCATAATATCATCACTGACTTCACAACCAGCCAATATGGCTAGCGACGGCTTGATGGCCAGCAGGTCAAAAGCGCGACCTGACCTGACCCGAGGCACGCAGCAAAGGCCCTATTTACTGGCGACCGACTGATTGGCCAGCGGGCAGCTCTGGGCGTTAAGAAAACGCGATGTTTTCAGCCAGTTTTGCTGCGGGTAATAGGCAAACACGTAGCTGCCGCGTTGCAGCGTTTCGATCAACTTGCCGGCAATTGCTGGCCGCACGGCTGGGCAGCCCTGGCTGCGCCCCAGGCGCCCGAGGCCGGGCACCACCTTGGGGTCGGCATACGCAGCGGCATGCATCACGATCGCCCGCGACATGCTGTTGTCGTTAAACCCCGGCTCAAGCCCCTGCAGGCGCAGCGAGCGGCCGTGCTTGCCGCTGTAGGTCTGACCGGTTTCATACAGGCCGATGGAGGACTGGTAGCTGTTCGGCGCGTTGGAGAAGGTGGTCGGCACATCAGCGCCGCTGTTCTTGCCATGGGCGACCCACTCCTCGAACAACAGCTTCCTGGCGCGCAGGTCGAACACCCACAGGCGTTTGTCACGCGAAGCCTTGGAGTAATCGATCACCGTCAGCAACTTCTCCGCGTCGCTGTGACTGGCGCACGCGTAGGCGGTGAGTGCCAGGGCCAGGGTCGAAAGGCTGGCGTTAGGCGCCAACTGCTGCAGCTCGGCAGCGCTAGGCAGGGGTTGCGCGTGGGCAGCATGCCAGGCGCTGAGGAAAAACAGGCCAATACTGGCCGCTGAGAGCCGAAAGGCTCCCCGCAATGGTTCGAACATCGACATGGAATACCCTGTTGAAAACCTGTCTTTTCTTGCCTTGTTTGCAGCCAAAAGCGGCTACTTTGCTTGATTACCTCAGGAAAGCCGATCACTTCTTGACCAATGGTTTAGATTCTTCACTGCTTTCGGTGCTGATCACCGTGAATTTTCCTTCGGTGCGGGTTTCCCGGGTCGACGCCCAGTCGGTGATCACCAGCATCGTGCCGACGTCCATCGCCGTGCGTAAATGGCGGCGAAACTCCGGGTTGATGTTCAGTTGCCCCAGTTGTTCATAGGGGGTATTCCCGTACTCCGGGTTGCTCAGGCCCACCACCGACCACCGTAAGGGTAGTGCGCCATCGAGTGCCAGGGCGGATGGTTTTTGCAGCAGGGAATACACGGCCATGCCACTGCGATGCTGGCTGCCTTCAGGCGAAAGTGCTGGCGCCGAGCCGACCAACTGGCCACCGCGATACACGTAGGCACGCAAGTCGGCGCGGCTGATCAGGATAGACAGGGGCCCTGCCGTGGGGTCTGGGTCGTTCCAGAATTGCTGGTTGCTCAGCATCAGCGGGCCTTGGGCCTTGCCATCGCTGACCGTGGGCGCCAGCACGCCGGGGTGGTAGACCTCCACCGGGGCACTGCTGGTATCGGAAACGATAACGGTGGTCGAACTGAAACCGGTGACTTCGTACAGCTTCTTGGCAAAGTCCATCGGCAGGCGCACGCAACCATGCGAGGCGGGGTACCCCGGTAGATGGCCTGCGTGCAGGGCAATGCCGTCCCACGTCAGGCGCTCCATGTAGGGCATCGGTGCGCTGTTGTAGAGGCTGGACTTATGCTCGACCTTCTTCTGCAGAATGCTGAATACCCCGGTGGGGGTTTCCCGCCCTGCCTTGCCGCTGCTCACGGTGCTGACACCAATGGCAATGCCATTGCGATAAACGTAGGCACGTTGCTCGGTAAGGCTGACCACTACGGTCACCGGCCCCACGGGCGAGACCTGCGGGTACCAGAGAAACTGGCCAGGCTTGAGGCTTTCAAGCTGGCTCCTGAGTGCGGCCGGGGTGGGCACCTGCAATGGAGCCGCTTCGACCAAGGCAGCGCTGAGTAACAGACCCAGTCCGAGCGTTACATGCAACATCCTATTGCCCCCCAAAGAACCCTGCCGCCAGCTTAGTCGGAACTTGACCCGCAAAGCCACACGTTGAACGCACCGGCCCAGGCTGTCGGAGTACCACGCGACCAGACCGGGCCTTGGTGGTAACAACTGTGCACAGTAGATGTGCACAAAATTCCCACTTAAAAGCGCAGCGCACGCCATGGAACTTGCCAGATGAAGGCGCTGGAACCCTAGATCTGGCCATACGCATGGGTTGGTATGATTCTTGTTTGTATACAAATTCAAAAATAAAAGTACACAACCATCACGGAGTCCCGATGGCGTCGATTTCACGTTCCGATGTTGACCAGCTCGATGCTCTCCCCGCTGATACGGCTGGGCCCGGCCCGCTGGCGTTGAGCCCGCGCCTGTATAGTGCCGACCTTGCACCGACCCGCGCGGCAAATCGCACCTGGGGGCGCTACAGCCTGTTTGCGCTGTGGACCAACGATGTGCATAACATCGCCAACTATTCATTCGCCATCGGCCTGTTCGCCCTGGGCATGAGCGGCGCGCAGATCCTCTGCGCCTTCGCGCTCGGCGCACTGGTGATCTACGGCCTGATGAACCTGTCCGGTTACATGGGCCAGAAGACCGGCCTGCCCTACCCTGTCCTGTGCCGGATCAGCTTCGGTATTCATGGGGCGCAGATCCCGGCACTGATCCGCGCGGTGATCGCCATCGCCTGGTTCGGCATCCAGACCTACCTCGCCTCGGTTGTCCTGCGCGTGCTGCTGACCGCCATCGCTCCAGACCTCAAGGCCTATGACCAGAACGCGATCCTCGGCCTGTCGACGCTGGGCTGGCTCACCTTCCTCGGCATCTGGTGCGTGCAGGTGGCGATCTTCGCCTACGGCATGGAGATGGTGCGCCGCTTCGAGTCCATCACCGGGCCGATCATCCTGGTCGCTTTCGCCTGCCTGGCGGGCTGGATGTACTGGCGCAGCGGCCTGTCGATTGCCTGGTCGAGCGGCAACGCGCCAACCGGCTCCACACTGTGGCTGAAGGTGCTCGGCGGCGCCGCGTTATGGGTCTCGCTGTACGGCACCATGATTCTCAATTTCTGCGACTTTACCCGTAACTGCCCGGACCGGCGCACCATCAGCGTGGGCAACTTCTGGGGCCTGCCGGTGAACATGCTCGGCTTCGCGCTGATCGCCGTGGTGCTGGCCGGTGCGCAGTTCAGCATCGACGGCAAGCTGGTGCAGGGCCCGACCGAAATCGTCGCCGCCATCCCCAACACCGCCGGCCTGGTACTGGCCTGCCTGGCCTTCCTGATCGTCACCGTGGCAGTGAACATCATGGCCAACTTCGTCGCCCCGGCCTACGTGCTCGCCAACCTGGCACCGAACCTGCTGAACTTCCGCCGCGCAGGCTTGCTAAGCGCCGCCATCGCGGTGGTTATCCTGCCCTGGCACTTGTACAACAGCCCGTCCGTGATCGTGTATTTCCTCGGCGGCCTGGGCGCCCTGCTCGGCCCTCTGTACGGCATCATCGTCACCGATTACTACCTGATACGGCGCAGCCGAGTGAACCTGCCGCAGCTGTATAGCGAAAGCCCGGAGGCCGCCTACCACTACAGCGGCGGGGTCAACCTGCGCGCCGTCGCGGCGTTTATCCCCGCTGCGCTGATCGCCATCGTGCTGGCGCTGGTGCCAGCGTTCGAGACGCTGTCGCAGTTCTCCTGGTTCTTCGGGGCTGGTTTGGGCGGGTTGATTCATTACGCCATTGCCAATCGCAGCGCCAGGTACCAGGAAGTGTCCGGCGAAAGCATTGCGGTAGATAGCGCGCAGCACTGACCGGGATTGGAAGCAGCCACGTGTGGCTGCTTTCGACCAAAGCAGACGGTCACAGCGCACTTTTTGTAACGGGCTCAGGTTGGTGACAGCTTTGAAGTGCCGGTGGAACGCCGAAACACTCATGGCCGCCCGCTGCGCAAGCTCTTCAACTCTGATCGCCTGCGCAAAGTCACGGCGTATGAACTGAATAGCCTGGCTTACCCTCGCCAGGGCTGTATCCGGCGCGGCTATCTCCCCCAGCATCCAGCCATGCGGGCCTTGCAACACGCGGTACAGAATCTCGCACTCATAGACGCGGGCAAGGGCCGCTATCTCTTCAGGCTTGTCCATCAGGCGCAGCATACGTACCCAGGCGTCCATCCGTTCGCACTGAGCATCGCGCGTCAAGTGCCAGGCTCGATGTCCCGAGGGTCGGCCATGAGCGTCAGCGAAATCATCGGCGCAGGCGTGCTCGCCAGGGTCGATGGCGAACTCGTTGCAACGCCTGATGCCACGCCGCGTCATTTTGATTTTGGGGAGCGGAACCTCGCTATGGAACATCACCCCTGCATGATCTCATGCAGGGGTGATGACACATCCGTTGGTCCTACTTCAGGCACCTGCGCTCAGTCTCATCGGGCAGGTTCGCAACCAGCCGGAACTCCCGCCAGAAGTGGCTCGCACGCGCGTATTGCCGCGTCATGGTGGGGCAACAAGGCTTGCTCCGGCAGGTTCACGACCGTGCCGATCCAAGGGTCCTCGACGGCCGTGCGTCGCCCGGCAAGAGTCTCGACCACGGCGAGCCCGCAGAACGGCCCCATGAGCGGGTCGTAGCCGCCCTCGTGTACGGCCACAACCCGCGATTTGCACACCTCATCGGCCAGGCGCATCACCAGTGTCGTCAGCTCACGATAGGCCTCAGAGTGCAGCAGCTGGCGCCCGAAGGGGTCCATTGCCGCCGAGTCGAAGCCGCTCGCGATCACGATGAGGTCCGGCCCGAAGCGGCGGATCGCAGGGATGACCACACGCTCGAACGCACCCACGTATGCTCCTCGCCCAGATCCTGCCGGAAGCGGGATGTTGAGGTTGGCGCCGATGCCTGCGCCTGCGCCGATGTCGTCAACCTTCCCCCGCCCGATGGGGTAGAGACCGTCCTGGTGAAGGGAGATCGTCAACACCGACGGGTCGTCGTAGAAGAGGGTCTCGGTCCCGTTGCCATGATGAACATCCCAATCGATGATCGCGACACGTGCCACCGCGCCAGTGTGCTGGAGATGGCGGATGCCGACCGCGGTGTTGTGGAAGATGCAATAACCCATACCCTGGTCGGCAACCGCATGGTGCCCTGGCGGGCGAATGAGTGCGTAGGCATTGCTCACGGCACCCGTCACGACCGCTTCGCACGCCGCGATCACAGCACCTGCCGCGAGCCTGGCGACGTCCGCCGAACCAGGCCCCACAGGCGTCTCACCATCGCCCGCATCGCTCCAGGCCGGGCCGGTCGGATTCAGGATCCGATCGACATACGCCGGCGTGTGCACCCGCAGCAGGTCGGCCTGCGACGCCGGGCTGAAGGGCAGCGAAACAAGCTGCTGCTCAAGGCCGCTGCGCGTGACCAGACTTGCGAAGCGGCGCTTGGTATCGCCCTTCTCGGGATGGTCGATCGGCTCCTGCCAAGGCAGGCTCCAGGCCCGGGTATCGTGAGTGGTAAAGCGTTCGTCCCAAATCCAGCCGGTTGTTTTCATGTTCATCGCTCGCTGACCTGTTGTTCCTTTTCCACCAGGCGACGTTCGTTGCCCAGATCAAGGGTTCGAGAAGTAAGAAGATAAAATGCGCTGGCAGCCACCAGACCTATAAACATCGAGAGGTCGATATCCCCCATTTGCCGTGCGATCCATCCGGTATAGGGCGCCGTGACGAAGAACGGGACCATCACCACCAGCGCGCCGAGGTAGGCGACATTGCCTTGCCATCCCCATCGCCCATAAATCCCCGCGGGGTTGAACAGTTCGCGGATCGAGTAGCACCCCTTGCGCACGAGGTAGAAGTCCACCAGGTTGATGGCCGTCCAGGGTGTGAACAGGTAGGCAAGGAATACCAGGACGTTTCCGTAGAACACGTTGAATCGGTCCTCTCCGACCATTGCCGCGACAACCCAGACCGACAGCGTCATCGCAACGATCGTGACGGCTCGCATGGCCAGCGACGGCCGCACCCGGCGGAAGCAGTCGACGATCGAGATCAGGGTCAGGCTGCCGCCATAGGCATTGAGCGCCATCACCACCAGCAGGCCGAGGAACAGCAGCGCGACCGCAAGGTGCCCGCCCCCTGGGAACAGGCTATCGCCACCGTGCGCGATCGCCATGATGACTGTGGCGCCGGGCGTGGCCGCCGCGAGCAAGGAGCCCAGGCCGATCACCCAGAGCGCCGAGATCGCCGACGGCAGGTAGGTCCACAGGAACGACGAGCGCGTGGAAACGCTGGGGGCCAGGTAGCGGGAGTAGTCGGACACGTAGGGCGCCCAGCCAAGCTGGAAGCCCGCCACGATGACGAAGGTGGTGGCGAAGGCATGCCATTCGACAGGGCCAGGCTCGAACACACCCGCAGGAATCGTGCTGCGTGCCACAGCGGCGAAGGTCAGCACCACGATCGTCAGACCCAGCGGAACGACCAGGAAACGGTTGACCCGGTGGATCCAGCGGTAGCCATACAACGCCAGTGTGCCGGCAAACAGTACTGCGATCGGGAACCCCCAGGCGGTTGGAATCCCCAGAAGAAAATGCAGGCTTGACCCCGCCAGGATCGCGTCGGCGACGTTGTAGTTGAAGTAGTTGACGAGGGCGAAGACCCATACCGTGATCGCGGCGCCGAAGAAGCCGAACTGCGCTCGGGACTGAACCAGCTGCGGAAGGCCCAAGTGCGGCCCCTGCGAGGAATGCAGCGCCATGAAAAGCGTGCCGAACAGCGAGCCGCACACGGTCGCGACCAACGTCCAGAACAGTGGCCCACCCAGCGCCAGTGTCGTGACGCCGGTCGCCATTGCGGTCAGGTTGATGTTGGCAACGATCCACACCGCACCGAGATGTCGCACGCTGCCGTGACGCTCAGACACCGGCACGAAATCTACGGAGCGCCGTTCCGCACCGTCGGACCGGCCCCGCGCGATCGCGGGTTTCACCGAGGCACTTTGCCCATTGGATGTCATTCTCATTTTCTTGTTTTCCTGGGTGAGATTGATCAGGGGTGCATCATTGATGCTGCATTTATCGAGCGCTCGTTGGTCTCCCTTACAGGTCGATGCCGGTTATGGGCCAGGTGCCTTGAGTCAACCGGCGCCCATCGGCAGCGGTTGCCCCTTGGCATTGGCCAGCAGCGCGGCGGCCAACCGGTCGCGTTCACGGGCATAGTCGCGGGAGATATCAGGCCCGCGCTGCCGGGTGGCCCATTGCGGATCGGCCAACAACGCGGCCCCTTGCGCCTCGGGCAGGTGACGACCTCGGATCAGGTCGGACAATCGCTCGGCCAGCACCAGGGTGGGTGCCTGCAAGTCGCCAGCGGTGGCTGCCGGCATCAGCGAGGCGTCCACCACACGCAGCCCGTCGACCCCGCGTACCCGGCCATCCGGGAAGGTCACCGCGGCGGCGTCGCTGCCCATGCGGCAGGTACCGCAAGGGTGGTAGGCGCTTTCGAGCTTCTGCTTGAGAAACGCATCGATGGCGGCATCGTCCTGCACCGCCGCGCCTGGCGCCAGTTCCCGGCCCCGATAGGGCGCGAAGGCCGGCTGGGCGAAGATCTCCCGTGTCAGGCGCACGCACGCCCTGAACTCCGCCCAATCATCGGCATGGGTCATGTAATTGAAGCGTACCCGCGGCATGCTCTGCGGGAGGGCGTCACGCAGCCTGACCCAACCCCGGCTCTTGGAGCGCTTGGTGCCCACATGCACCTGGAAACCATGCCCTTTGGCAAGCGTCTGCCCATCATAGGAGATGGCCAACGGAAGGAAGTGAAACTGGATGTCCGGATAAACGATACCCGCCCGGCTACGAATATGTCCGCCGCTCTCGAAGTGGTTGGTCGCCCCGAGCCCGCGCCGGGTGGCGAGCCACTCGATCCCGATCCTGGCCTTGCCCAGCAGGCTCTGGGTAGGGAACAGGCTGACCGGTTGGGTGCACTCCATTTGCAGGTAGAGTTCCATGTGGTCCATCAGGTTCTCACCCACTTCAGGCGCGTCGTGAATCACCGCGATGCCATGCTGCGCCAGCTCTTGCGCCGGGCCGATGCCTGACCGCTTGAGAATCACCGGGGACATGATGGCGCCCGCCGACAGAATCACCTCCCGCGTGGCCATGGCCCTGGCGGGCTTGCCGGCCACCGAGAACACCACGCCACTGGCGCGCTGGCCTACGAACATCACCCGGTCGACCAGGCCGCCCTTGATCACACGCACATTGCCGCGGGCGATGGCTGGCCGCAGATAGGCACGCGCAGCGCTCATGCGACGTCCGTCGCCGACGTTCATCTCCATCGGGCCGAAGCCCTCGTGCTGGCGACTGTTCATGTTGTCGCTGACGGCGTACCCCGCCTCGTTGCCGGCTTCGACGAAGGCCTGGTAGAGCGGGTTGGTCTGAAGCCCCCGGCTGATGCGCATCGGCCCCTGGGTCCCGCGTAGCAGCCCACCGCCCTCGACGTTTTCCAGGCGCTGGAAGTAAGGAAGCACGTTCGACCAGCGCCAGCCCTCGGCCCCCAGCGCTTCCCACAGTTCGTAATCCATCGGGTTGCCGCGCACCCAGCACATCCCGTTGATCGACGAGGAGCCGCCAAGCCCCTTGCCACGGGGCAGGTTCACCTGTCGGCCATCCAGGCCAGGCTCCGGCTCGGTCTTCATGCCCCAGTTGAAGCGCTTGGTGTTCATTGGGATCGATAGCGCGGCGGGCATCGACACGATGACCGAGTTGTCACTGCCACCGGCTTCGATCACCAGTATCTGCACACCAGGGTCTTCGCCAAGGCGATTGGCCAACACGCAGCCGGCGGCGCCGGCGCCCACGATGATGTAGTCATAGCGCCCTTCGTCGTGCGGGCTGGAAAACGCTGTTTGCTCAGGATTCGACATGGTACTGATCCCCACCGTCGTATAGCTGGAGACAGACCCGCCCACCTCGCGCGGCAATGCCGGCCCAAGGCTCGGGGTCTGGGTTGGGTTGAAGGCGTGGCGGCGTGGCCTGGGCTGGCTAGCCGACGATCACGTAGAACTTGAGCATCGGCACTGGTTGGCGCCAGGTGCCACGAAAGCCCTTGGGCACCAGGAAGGAGTCACCTTGGGTATAGGTTTCGCAGAAGCCTTCCGCCTCCAGCGTGACCTCGCCCTCCAGCACCACCATGAACTCGTCGGCCGGGTAGCTTTCGTAGCGCTCGGTATACGGCTCGCAGCGCCAGATACCCGATTTCACCGGCGGTTCGCCACGGCTGAAGTAGGCATGGTCAAGGCCCATCGGCCGGCCTTCGATGAGCTCGGCATGCTCAAGGGCTTGGTTCGGCAATTGTTGCCAGCCTGCGGGACCAGTGGAAGAAAAACGGATCGGAAGGAGCATGATGGAGCCTCGGATTTGCGTGTTGAGATTGACAGTCAGGCTAGGGTCGGGCTTCCATGCAGACAAGTGACAAGATTTCTGCCTGCGTCACCTCAGGTTACGGAGCCACCTCCTTGAGAAAGCACCAGTCCCTGACCGCGCTACGAGCCTTCGAGGCCGTTGCCCGGCTCAACAGCATTTCGTGCGCCGCACAAGAACTGCATGTCACACGCCCCGCAGTGTCCAAGCAGGTTGCGCAACTGGAGAGCGACATGGGCTGCCCCCTGCTGCTGCGTACCGGCAATGTGATCCGCCTGACACCGGCCGGTCGCGAGCTGTTCGTGGCCCTGCAACAAGCCTTCGAGCTGATCCAGCTGACCACCGATACCATCAGTCGCCGGGCACGCCAGGGCGAACAGCTGAGGGTGCTGGTATGCCGTGACTTCGCCTCGAGCTGGCTGGCCGGCCAGGTCGGAAAATTCCTGGTCGCCAACCCTGGAATTTCCGTGGAGATCACCGCAGAGAAAAACGCGACCTTCCGCCTCGACGAAGATTTCGACTTCCGTATTTTCTATGGCATGCATGGCGCCAAGGTCGGTGGCGGGCTGGAAGCGTCCGAGCTGTGCCGCTGGATCGATCTGCTGGTCTGCACCCGCGACTTCGCCCAGACCTACCTAGGCGAAGGCCGCAAGCCTTGCGATGCGCCGTACCTGATCGATGCCAACTACGACATCTGGGAGGAATGGTGCGCCCTGACCCGGCTCGACCCCGGCGGCGCACGACGCCAGCAGACGATGTTCAACGAAACCACCCTGTGCCTGTCCGTCGCGGCATCTGGGGGTGGCCTGACCATCGGCGACAGCTTCCTGGCCATGCCTGCCATTCGCGCAGGTGAGCTGATCGTGCCCTACCCACTCGGCCTGGTTAGCGCGCAGAACTACACCCTCTTCAAACCCAAAAGGCCAAGTTCCCCCGCGAGCCAAAAGTTTGAAATCTGGCTGCGTGGCGCGATAGAAAGCTACCAGGTGGATGTGCGCCAAACGCTGACAGAACAGGGCATTCAGGTCATGGAACGTCAACGGATTTGCGCTATGGGGCGTTAGCGGTCGGGGCTGCTATCGACCCGAACCTGCCCTCTGCGGAGGAAAAATTCAGCAAGCAAAGGATCCGGTCATGCCGCGTCTATCACACTCGGATCCGTGGCATCCTAAGTGAGTTCCAACGCGTCAAAAGACGTTGAGGACTGCTTTGCCCGATGCATCTCGTGCCAGATATTCGAACGCCTTGTGTACGTCGTTGAACGAGTAGGTCTGATCGATAACGCGACGGATCTGGTGCTCATTCAAGAATGCATTGATGCGATCAAAAGACGAACGTTGCGCCAAGGCGATGCCACGTATCGTGGTTTGGCGGAACAGCGCAATCGACCCGAAGCTGTGGTGGGTCGATGGCGAGCGAAATGGCCAAGCTGGCGTTCACCTACCTAGCTCCCAGATTCATTGTTAAAACCGGGCGCTTACGCTTTAATTCCAATTTGACAGTCATCCAACCGGCGACATTGATGCCTTATCCGTCTGACCTTTCACTCGATATCAGTACGATTGCCAAGATCGAGGCTGTGCCGCTTATTCTCAATATGGTGAAGCATATTACCGGCATGCGCTTTGCGGCGATTGCGCGTGTTACCGAGACGAAATGGGTGGCTTGCGCCGTCGACGACTCCATTGATTTTGGGCTGCTACCTGGCGGCGAGTTAGTGCTGGAAACGACGATTTGTCATGAAATTCGTCAGCATCGCCAACCCGTTCTATGATCGTGTCCCGGGAAGTGGTGTAACTGAACCAGCCGAAGGCGCCCTGCGGGCGAAAGAGGTT